>DRKV01000057.1 GCA_011051635.1 Chloroflexota bacterium
AACGGGGAGAACTTCCCGCCTCGTTAGCCCCCCGTGCTCTCCAGCAACGCGGCCACGATGCGCTCGGCGGCGCGACCGTCCCCGTAGGGATTGACGGCCTGTGCCATCGCGGCGTGCGCTTTGGGGTCATCAAGCAGGCGGGAGGCCTCGGCCACGATGCGGGCGGTATCGGTTCCCACCAGTTTGACCGTTCCGGCGCGCACGCCTTCGGGACGCTCGGTGACTTCCCGCAGCACCAGGACGGGCACGCCCAGCCCGGGAGCCTCCTCCTGCAGGCCCCCGGAATCGGTCAGCACCAGGACGCTGCGCTTGAGCAGATGCACCAGGGGGAGATAATCCAGCGGCGGCAGGAGGGTGATGTTCGGGACTCCCTCCAGCAGGCGGTAAACCGGCTCCTGCACCCTGGGGTTGAGATGCACCGGATAGACCAGATGCACGTCCCCGCGGGCGGCCAACGCCTTCAGGGCGGCGCAGATATTTTCCAGGGGCTGGCCGAAATTTTCGCGGCGGTGCGCCGTCACCAGGACGAGACGCTTGTCGGCGGGCAGCGCCGCCAGGGGCGAGGCATCCCACGCAAAGGGACGTTCCGCCACCCACTGCAAAGCGTCAATCACCGGGTTGCCGGTCACTCGGATGGTCTCATCGGGCACATCCTCACGCAGCAGGTTTTCCCGCGCCCAGGCGGTGGGGGCGAAGTGCAAGTCGGCCACCACGCCCGCTATCCGGCGGTTGATTTCCTCGGGGAAGGGCTGCCACTTGTCGCCGGTACGCAATCCCGCCTCCACGTGCCCAAAACGGATGCGGTGATAGTAACTCAGCAGAGCAGTCGCCATCACGGTAGTGGTATCGCCCTGCGCCAGCACCCAATCGGGGCGCACTTCGTTCAACACGGGGTCGAGATGGGTGAAGATGGCCGCCGAGATGCCCGCCAGCGTCTGGCCGGGGCGCATCAGGTTCAGGTCAATCTCCGGGAGGATGTCGAACAGGGAGAAAACCTGGTCCAGCATCTCGCGGTGCTGGGCGGTGACGCACACCACGGATTCCACGCCGGGCGTTTCTCGCAGGCGCAGGATGACCGGCGCCATCTTGACCGCTTCGGGACGCGTCCCGACTACCGAAAGGACTTTCATTTGAAATTCTCCATCGCCAGGCGCAGCGCCTCACGCCAGGGAGGCAGACGCAGCCCAAAAGTAGTCTCGAATTTGGAGCAATCCAGCGCCGAAAAGAGGGGGCGCTGCGCCGGAGTGGGAAACTCCACGCTTTTGGCGGCTTCCACCAAAGGAGGATTCTCCAGCCCCCCCAGGGAGATGATTTCCCGCGCCCACGCCAGACGGCTGGCATAGCCGCTCCCCGCCAGATGGTACAGCCCGGCGCGTTCCCGTACCCAGGCGTAAGCATCCCCGCTGGCGAGAGCCTGCGCCAGCACCTGCGCGGTGACCTCCGCCAGCGCCCGCGCCCAGGTCGGGTTGCTCACCTGGTCGTCCACAATCCGCAGGCAGGGGTTCTTCTGCGCCCAGTTCAACACTTTGGTGACGAAACTGGGACGCCGCAGACTGTACACCCAGGCCGTGCGGAAGACCAGCGCCGCGCCGCCCGCTTCCAGGACGGCTTTTTCCCCGGCCAGTTTGCTCTCGCCGTAGACGTTGAGGGGAGCGGGAGAGTCTTCTTCGGTGTAGGGCGCGCCCTTCATCCCGTCGAAGACGTAATCGGTGGAGTAGTGAATCAGAAGCGCCCCCACACGGGCGGCTTCTTCCGCCAGGAGGCGGGGGGCGGAGGCGTTCAGGGCAAAGGCGGTCTCTCGCTCGGATTCGGCTCTATCCACAGCGGTATAAGCCGCGGCGTTGACGACCACCTCCGGGCGCAGGTTCCGCAATAAGGCCGGTACGCTCCCCTCATCGGTGAGGTCAATTTCGGGGTAATCGAGGCCGCGCACGGGGCCGAGAGTCGCCAGGGTGCGCTGCAATTCCCAGCCCAGTTGCCCGGTGTTGCCCAGGAGCAGGATTCTCATCTCAGTGCAATTCCTGCAAGTACGAAGGGAGGGTCGCATCCCGCGCCAGACGGAGCAGGTATTGACCGTAGTCGTTGCCCTTGTAGCGTTCCGCCAGAGAGCGGAGTTGTTCCACGCCGATGTAGCCCAGGCGGTAGGCAATCTCCTCGGGGCAGGAAATCATCATCCCCTGCCGTTCTTCCACCGCATGGACGAAGTTGGCCGCCTGGAGGAGCGATTCGTGCGTCCCGGCATCCAGCCAGGCCACGCCGCGCCCCATCACCTGCACCTTGAGTTGGCCGCGGCGCAGATACGCCAGGTTGACATCGGTGATTTCCAGTTCGCCGCGCGGCGAGGGGGTCAGGTCGGCGGCGATGTCCAGCACCTGGTTGTCGTAGAAGTACAGGCCGGGGACGGCGTAGTGCGAGCGCGGCTGCTGCGGCTTCTCCTCGATACTGAGAGCCGTGCCGCTTTCGTCGAATTCCACCACGCCGTAGCGCTCCGGGTCGCGCACCGCGTAGGCAAAGATGGAGGCTCCTTTTTCGAGGGCCGCCGCCCGCCGCAGTTGGGCGGGAAGCCCGTGCCCGTAGAAGATGTTGTCGCCCAGGATGAGAGCCACGGTGTCCGCGCCCACAAAATCCCGCCCGATGATGAAGGCTTCGGCCAGGCCGCGCGGTTCGGGCTGCTCGGCATAGGTGAAGCGCAGCCCCCATTGCCCGCCGTCCTCCAGCAGGCGCTCGAAGCCCGGCAGGGCATCCGGTGAACTGATGACCAGGATGTCGCGAATGCCCGCCAGCATGAGCATCGAGAGGGGGTAGTAAATCATCGGTTTGTTGTACACCGGCAGCATTTGCTTGCTGGTGCTCAAGGTGAGGGGGTAGAGGCGGGTTCCTTTTCCGCCGGCGAGGATGATGCCTTTCATGTCGTGGTCGGGTAGTCGGGTAGTCAGGTAGTCAGGTAGTCAGGTAGTTTGGTAGTTGGGTAGTTGAGTAGTAGGGTACGCACTGTCCGTCGTCCGTCGTCCGTCGTCCATCGTCCACCATCCACCGTCCATCGTCTACCGTCTCTTCGCGTAGTTGGCGTCTATCCAGCGCTGGTATTCCTGCTGTTTGCGGATGGCGGCCACCCATTCGGGATTGTCCAGGTACCAGCGGACGGTTTTCAACAGGCCGGTTTCCAGTTTTTCGGAAGGCTCCCAGCCCAGTTCGGAGCGGATTTTGGCGATGTCGATGTCGTAGCGGCGGTCGTGGCCGGGGCGGTCGGCGACGTGGGTGATGAGTTTTTCGTGCGGCGTATGCGGCGAGGCCGGCTGCAATTCGTCCAGGATGTGACAGATGGTACGCACAATCTGGATGTTGGGGGGCTGGTTGTCGCCGCCCACGGTGTAGGTTTCGCCGGGACGCCCGCCGTGCAGGACGCGGCGGATGGCCTCGCTGTGGTCGTCCACGTAGAGCCAGTCGCGAATCTGCATCCCGTCGCCGTAAACGGGCAGGGGCTTGCCCTCCTGAGCGTTCAAAATCATCAAAGGGATGAGTTTCTCCGGGAACTGGTACGGCCCGTAGTTGTTGGAGCAGTTGGTAATCGTGACCGGCAGGCCGTAGGTGTGGAAGTAAGCCCGCACGAGATGGTCGCTGGAGGCTTTGCTGGCCGCGTAGGGAGAGCGCGGCGCGTAGGGCGTGTTCTCGTCGAAGGGCGGGTCCTCCGGCCCCAGCGTGCCGAAGACCTCATCCGTAGAGACGTGGTGGAAGCGCACCGGCGCGCCATCGAGGGGGTTTTCGTTCAGCCAGAAGGCGCGCGCCGCCTCCAGAAGGGTGAACGTGCCCACGATGTTGGTCTGCACGAAGGCCCCCGGCCCGAGGATGGAACGGTCTACGTGGGATTCGGCGGCAAAGTGGACGATGGTATCCACGCGATGTTCGTGCAGCAGACGCGCCACCAGGTCGCCGTCGCAGATGTCGCCCTGCACGAAGGTGTGCCGCTCCGGGTCGGGCAGGTCCTTCAGGTTTTCGAGACTGCCGGCGTAGGTGAGTTTGTCCAGATTGACGATGCGGATATCCGGTTCGTGCTTCAGCATGTAGCGGATGAAGTTCGAGCCGATGAAGCCCGCACCGCCGGTGACGAGGAGAGTGCGCATGAGGAAGGGTGAATTGTGAATTGTGAATGATGAATGCAGAATGGTGAATGGGGCTATGGGTAGGTGTCCGCGTCCCGCAGGAGGGAGGAGGCGGCGTCTTTCCGGGAGAGCAGGGGCGGTTGATTGTCTATCAGCGGCCAGCGGATGCCAATGTCGGGGTCGTCCCAACGGATGCTGCGCTCCCATTCGGGAGCGTAGAAATCCGTTGCCTTGTAGACCACTTCAGCCCACTCGCTGAGGACGTAGAAGCCGTGGGCAAAGCCCTCCGGAATCCATATCTGGCGCTTGTTCTCGGCGGAGAGTTCCACGCCCACCCATTGCCCAAAGGTCGGGGAAGAGCGGCGGAGGTCCACGGCCACGTCGAAGACGCGTCCGGCCACGACGCGCACCAGTTTGCCCTGCGGATGGCGAATCTGGTAGTGCAGGCCGCGCAAGATGCCCTGCCGCGAGCCGGAGTGGTTATCTTGCACGAAGTCAGCGGTGATGCCGCCCGCCCGAAATTTGGCCTGATGGTAGGTTTCCATGAAGAAGCCGCGGGCATCGCCAAAAACACGCGGTTCAACGAGAATGACTTCGGGGATGGCGGTGGGGAGGAAGTTCACGGGGAGGGAAGTCTGAAAGTTTGCAAGTTTGCAAGTGGCAAGTGGGGCTTACCAGTGGCAGGCATAGACGGTCAGGTTTGCATTATACCCGTAGTCGGCTCCGCGAAAGCGGTGAGCAGGCTCACAAAATCGTTCGGCGGTCTCCTCCAGGCGAGGGAAAAGGCCGTCGTGCAGCAAGAGGTAGTCGGGATGGTAGCGCTCCACCGCCCACAGCGCCGTATCCTGGTAGGTGCTGGCGGCATTCATTTGAGCGGCCACTTCCGGCTGAATCAATCCCGCGAAATCCACCACCGGCCTGCGGGCGTAGTAACCGATGATGCCCACTTCCAGCATCCCCACGGATGCATCGGGCGGGGTGTTCTCCCGCAGCCACACCCCCGCGGCACGGTAGGCCCTCAGCCGCTTGTCGTTGTGCTGCGGCATCCGCACCAGGGAACGCCCCAGCCAGGGTAACACCGCCAGCACCAGGAAAACCGCAATCAGCCAACGGTACGGCCAGCCCGCGGCGCGGCGGATGAGACCTTCCACGCCCAGCCCGGCCAGAACGACCAGGCCCGGCACAAGGGGAGCGTAGTACCAGAAGTAACTGCTCACCCCCAGGAGGGCATAAGCGGCGAAATACACCAGCGGCCAGGCCAAAAACAGCGCCCAGCGGGAGCGCTCCCGCCACAGAAAGACCGCCCCCAAAAGCGCCAGAGCCGCCAGCAGCAGGTAGGGGTGCCGGTTGTACCATCCCAACACGCGCCCCAGCCCGGCGAAGAAATCGGGGCTGATAGCCATGCGTCCCTGCGCCCGCTTGGCCGCCAGGGTCACGGGCAGGGGATTGCCGAAGTACGTCCAGGCGAAGCCCCCCCACAAGAGCAGGGGAATCCCAAAGGCGGCCAGCCCTCCCCAGGGGAGACCGCGGGGAACGGCCTCCCTTGCGGGTGGCTGCCCTTTTTGTTGGCGCAAGCACCCCCAAAGGTAGTCTGCTCCCAGCACCCCGGCCAGCAGAATCCCGTCAGGACGCGCCAGAGTCGTCAGGGCGAGGAGCAATCCACTCCAGGCGTACCGCCCTTCCACGTAAGCGAGCACCGCCCAGATGCCGAGCGTCAGATAAAGGGGCGTCTCGGAGCCGGTCGTGGAGAGCAGGAGGGGAAAGAGCGGGTAGACCAGCAACGCCGTCCACCCCGCCCAGGGGGTCTCCCAGCGTCTCCCCAGCAAGAACAAGCCCCAGGCCCCCGCAACCAGGCTGAGGGCGCTGAGCACATCCGCCAGGACGGGCATATCCAGCCAGGGGTTGCGGAGGACGGCCAGGAGCAGCGTCCACAAAGGGGTGGTGGTGCTGAGGGTGCGCGTGCCGGGGTTGTACACGAACCCCAACCCGGAACGCAGATTTTCGGCGTAGCGATAGGTGATGTACGGGTCGTCGTACCCCCAATGACGCAGGAAAACCAGCAAGCCCGCCAAGACAACTCCCAGCCATGCCGCCGGAAGAGCGAGAGAGAGAGTAATTTTGCGGCGCATTGCACAAATACCGGCGTCGGCGTCTCCCCGCGGGGCGGGTCAATCCGCCGCCGCGGGTTTGGAGGCCATGGGCTGTGCTTCGTCCTCCTCGCGCCACCAGGCCGCCCCTAACGCGCCGACCGCGGCGGCCATTGCTCCGAGAACTCCTGCCAGTACCGTGTTAACCAGTTTGCGCGGCGAGACTGGTTTGATAGGCGTAAGCGCGGTGCTGGCAATCCGCACCTGCCCGACCGAATCGTTCGTCACGATAGCAACTTCATCCACTTTGTGCGCCAGAGCGGTATACGTGTCCGCAGCCAGGTCCCGTTCGCGTTCCAGGCGGGCGCGTTCCAACTGGTAACCCCTCAACTCAGTTTGGAGGCTCAAAATCTGCGGCTCGAGGGCGGATAACTCGCCCTCGATGGCATCAATCCGGTCTTCGACCACCTGACGGGTATCCAGGAGCACCTGACGCTGTTCCGTCACGCTCATGCTGCCCAACGTGCCGGGGTCGCTGATTTGCAACTGGAGAGGAAAACTCTTGCCAGCGTTGAAGACGCGCAGGGAAAGGAAGAGGGCGTTAATCTGGTCAGAGAAATCCACCATCTGCGAGTTGCCCTGGGACTGCATCTTGGTCAACAAAGAGTCCAGGTCTTGCAGGGCGTTCTCCAACGCGCGGCGTTCCGTGAGGTAATCCTTCTGTTTTTGTTGCAAGGAATTCAACTGATTTTGGACAATGGCGCTTTTATCGCGAGCAGCAAAATCCGTGAGCGCGTCTTCGGCCTGTTGCAAAGTGCGGGCAGCCTCGTCGAACTGTTCTGTAAAAAAGGTCAGTTGTTCGGTATCGTTGGTTCCGTAAACGCGGTTGGCTTCGTTCACAAAGGTCTGCACCCACAGATTAGCCACGCGGGAGGCGTCCTGCGGGCTGTGTGCCTTGACCGAGAAAGTGAGCAAGCCGTTCTTGCCGGTAACTTCCAGGATGTCGCGCAAATCATCAATGTTTTCCACGCCTTGGGGCAGCGGCTCCAAAGCGGAAAAGACTTTTTGTATTACGCTGTCACTGGTCGCCAGGCCGGTATAAACGTC
This sequence comes from Chloroflexota bacterium, assembly GCA_011051635.1. GTDB lineage: Bacteria > Chloroflexota > Anaerolineae > Anaerolineales > DRKV01 > DRKV01. The sequence continues at coordinate 7,295 of DRKV01000057.1, forward strand.
AATCTGCATATCCACGGTGTTGACGACGGTTTCAATCCGCGGGTCGAACTGCAACTTGTATTGGGTGGGGGTCATCACCGCCAGGGCCGTGGCCTCATACACGGGAGGCAGCACCAGACTGACCAGCAAGGCGAGCAGCGCGGCCCCAAAAGTGGAGACCACTATCCAGCGCCGGTACTCCCAGAGAATTTTTATCAGACGACGCACATCAATGACATCGTCGTCCAGGTACATCGCTTGCAGTTCTTGTTCTTCCATCGTGATTGTCTGCTCCACTGAAAATTCAGGCCGGGGCTGATTTTCCCACAACCCAGAAGTACCGTCAACCCTGCTACGGTACCACCCTGCGCAGCCACAGGCGCACCTTCAACGGCATCCAGCGATACAGCAAGGGACGCGCATAGGCTTTGAGCGCCAGCCAAGAGAGCGGCCCGTACCCCTCGCGGCGGGCGACGCGCAGCATCTCCGGGTAGCAACGGTCGTCGGAGGCGTCGGTCTTGGCCTCCCCGTGGAGGCGGAAACTGGCCCACAACTGCGGCGTGTAGCGGATTTCGGTCACTTTGGCAAGGCGCACCCACAGGTCGTAATCCATGGCGAAGTAGAAAGAAGGGTCCAACGGACCGACCTGCCTCCACAGCGCGGCGCGCCAGAAAGACGCCTGCTGGGGGATGTGTACCGAACCGCGCAGTAATTTGCGGTAATCCGTCTGCCGGGCGGCAAAGCGGCCAATCACCCGGCCATTCTCATCAATGAAATCCGCGTCCCCGTACACCAGCCCCACTTCGGGATGCGCTTGCAGGTATGCCACCGCCTCCCGCACCGCATGGGGATAGTAGGTATCATCCGAATTGAGCCAGGCGAGAATTTCGCCGTGCGCATGGGCAAATCCCTTGTTGATGGCCTCCGTCTGTCCGCTGTCCGGTTCCGAGACCCACCAGGCCAGGCGGTCGGCGTATTTGCGGATGACTTCCACGCTCCCGTCGGTCGAACCGCCGTCCACGATGATGTATTCGAGGTTGGGGTAGTCCTGCGCCAGCACCGAGCGGATGGTATCTTCC
>DRKV01000058.1 GCA_011051635.1 Chloroflexota bacterium
CAACCCCCGCCCCCTTACCGCAAACCGTCACCTTGCCCCCGCCAGAGTGGGAAAAGCAGGACTGGAACAACTGCGGCCCCGCTACCCTTGCCATGTACCTGCGTTACTACGGATGGGAAGGAGACCAGTTCGACATCTCCCGCCTGCTGAAGCCGGCCCGGGAAGACCGCAACGTGAATCCCGAGGAACTGGTCTATTTCGTGCGCACCCGCGCCGGCTGGCTGGACGCCTTCTACCGCGTCGGCGGCGACCTGGATACCATCAAGCGTCTGCTGGCCGCCGGATATCCCGTCATGGTGGAGGAAGCCTTCTACTTCGATGAACCTTACTGGCCCAAAGACGACCTGTGGGCGGCGCATTATCTGCTGCTCACGGGCTACGACGAGACAGCCCGCGAATTCACCGGACAAGATTCCTTCCACGGCCCCGACCAGCGCACCTCCTACGATGCGTTGCAGGAGAAGTGGCATCCCTTCAATAACCTGTACCTGGTGGTCTATCCCCCGGAGGAGGAAGAAACCATCCGCACCCTGCTGGGGAAAGCCTGGGACGAGAAAGCCAGCCGCCAGCACGCCCTGGAGACCGCCCAGGCGCAGACCCAAAGCGACCCCGAAGACGCCTTCGCCTGGTTCAACCTGGGGTCCAATCTGGTATACTTCGAGCGTTATGCCGAGGCTGCCGGGGCCTTCGATGAAGCCCGGCGCATCGGGCTGCCCCAGCGTATGCTGCGTTATCAGTTCACGCCTTTCTTCGCCTACTTCCACAGTGGACGCACCGAAGACCTCCTGGCGCTGACCGCCTACGCCTTGCAGCGCACGCCCAACTCGGAAGAAGCCTTGCTGTGGCACGGGTGGGGGCTGTACCGTCAGGGAAAAACCACACAGGCGATTGCCCATTTTCGCGCCGCCCTGGATGCCAACCCCAATTCTCCGGATGCCCAATACGCCCTGGATTTCGTCGGCGCGCAGAAGTAACCCGCCCCCCACCCCCTCACCTCATCTCATCACCTCATCATCTCCCCGCCCCATCACCTCCCCACCTCCTCATGCGCCGCATTCTCACCTCCCTCCTCGTCCTCATCGCCGTCATTTACCTGACCTACCTGGGGCTGGATATGGCCCGCGGAGCGCCTTTTGGCGAATCCCTCACCCAGGCCCTCGGCGACACCCGCGCCTACCTGGCCCGTCTGCCCCGCGGCGACCTGGGGATGAGCGAAGCGGGCAGCCTCAACCTGCGCCCCGTGGCCGTGGCCGAAATCCTGCCCCAGTTGGCGGCGCGCAGTCTCGGCCTGCTGGGCGTTTCGCTGCTCTTTGCCGTGGCGCTGGGCGTCCCCCTGGGCATCTTCGCCGCCACCCGCCGACGCTTCGCCGACCTGCCCATCCTGCTGGCCTCCATCGCCGGGGTCTCGCTGCCCAGTTTCTTCACCGCCCTCCTGCTCCAACTTGCCGTCATCAAGGCCACCCAAACCTTCGGGCGCACCATCCTGCCGGTGGGCGGCTTCGGTTGGGATGCACACCTGCTCCTCCCCGCCCTGGTGCTGGCCGCCCGCCCCGTGGCGCAAATCACCCGCCTGACCTACACCAGCGTGCGCGAAGTCATGGGGCAGGATTACGTCCGCACGGCCTACAGCAAGGGGCTGGGGGAACGCGTCATCCTTCTGCGCCACATCCTGCGTAACGCCGCCATCCCCGTGCTGACCACCATCGGGCTGTCGGGACGCTTCGCCCTCAGCAGCCTGCCCGTGGTGGAGTTCTTCTTCGGCTGGCCGGGGATGGGCTTTACGCTCCTCAAATCCATCGCCCGCGCCGACCAAAACCTGACGATTGCCCTGGTAGGAACCCTGGGGCTGACCTTCCTGCTCGTCAACGCCCTGCTGGAAGGCATCTACCGCCTGGCCGACCCGCGGCTCCGCCGCGGGAACGGGATTCAACGGGAAGCGCGCCGCAGCCTCAGGGGGAATATCCGCGCCCTGGCGGAGGGGACGCGCGCCCTCTTGAAGGCGCTCAACCCCCTGGGGTGGCCGCTCCTTCGCAAGGCGGAACCGCTCCCCCCGCTCCCCAAAGTTTCCGCCGCCCCCTCCGAAGCGGTCATCTCCCCCAAAGCCGCCCGCCGGCGCGAAGCGCGCCGCTGGCTGCGCGCCCTGGCGGGCAATCCGCCCCTGATTGCGGGGCTGCTCTTCATGTTCCTGCTGGCGGCGCTCTTCTTCGGCGGGGCGCAGATGGCCCCGCACAGCCCCTACGCCACGCAGGGATTGACGATTGTGGACGGCGAGATGCGCGTCCCGCCCTTCGCCCCCGACGCCGCCCACCCCTGGGGGACGGACGTGCTGGGGCGCGACATCCTCAGCCTGATTTTGGCCGGCGCGCAGCAGACCCTTCTCCTGGCCGCCCTGGTGACGCTGGCGCGGCTGGCGCTGGGGACCGTCCTGGGCGCGCTGGCGGGCTGGTTCCGCGACTCCTGGCTCGACCGCCTGCTCCTGGGCATCGTGGAGACGCTGGCCGCGTTCCCCACCCTCCTGCTGGGGATGGTCTTCATCCTGGCGCTGGGCATCCGCGAGGGGGTGCGCCCCTTCCTGATTGCGCTCAGCCTGACCGGCTGGGGCGAGGTGATGCAGTTCGCCCGCGCCGAGGTCATCAAACTGCGCCCGCGCCCCTTCATCGAGAGCGCCCACGCCGCGGGAGCCTCCACGCGGCGCATCCTGGGGCGGCACATTCTCCCCAACCTGATTCCGCACCTGGTTTCGCTCTCCGCCCTGGAAATGGGGGCGGTGCTCATGCTCCTGGGCGAGTTGGGCTTCGTGGGCATCTTCATCGGCGGGGGCAGTTTCGCCGAACTGGACGTAGGCGGCGCGCCCTACCACTACTCCGACGTGCCTGAATGGGCAGCCCTGCTGAGCAACGTGCGCGCCTACGCCCGCTCTTACCCCTGGACGGGGATTTACCCCGCCCTGGCCTTCTTCGCCGCCATCCTGGGCTTCAACCTCTTCGGGGAAGGCGTGCGCCGCCTGATGGAAGATATGGGCGTGCGCGTGGCACGCCTGTTCAACAAGTACACCCTGGCGGCGGGAGCGCTTCTGCTGGGGGCCTTCCTGCTCTGGCAGGGAAGCACCGGCGAGATGGCCGTCTACGCCCGTCAGGCGCGCGCCTTCGACAGGCAGCGCGCCTTCGCCGCCGCAGAGACCCTCAGCGCCCCGGCCTGGGAGGGCCGCGCCCTGGGCAGCGCGGGGATGCAGTCCGCCGCAGCGTGGATTGCGGAGCAGTTCGAGGCCGCCGGTTTGCAGCCCGCCGGCGAGAGCAGCACCTACTTCCAGACGCGCAAGCGCGCCTTCGAGGCGCTTTCCGCCCCGCCGGAACTGGCGATTGCGGGCGAGAGCCTCACCTACCACCAGGATTTCGCCGAATTCCCCGGCGAATACCGCAACCTGGGCGAGGCTTCCGGCTCCGTGCGCCTGGTGACCTTCGGCGCGCTGCGCCGCGTGGGAACCTGGAATGCCAGTTACCCGGCTCTCAAAGGGCTGGATTACAGCGGGGAAATTCTGCTCCTCCTTTCCCCCTGGGATGTGCGCTACCTGCAGGGCGTGCCCCACGGCGGGGCGCTGGTGGTGGCCGACGACCCGGCGGCGCTCTCCCGCCGCGTGACTCTCTCCCCCGCCGACCCGACCGCTTCTCTGCTGGGGACGGGGCGCGCCGTCGGACAGGACGCGCCCATCGTGTGGATTTCTCCGCAAACCGCCGGGCGCCTTCTGGCCGCGGGCGGTCTCACCCTGGAGGAAGCCCGCGTCCGCCGCGCCGCCCTGGGGACGGATGAGGTCTTCGACCTTCCCCTGAGCGTCCCCGCCGCCTTGCGCGTCCAGGGCGAAGTTTTGAGCGGGGTGGAAGCCCCCCATGTGCTGGGTCTCTGGCCGGGGGTTTCCTCCAGCCAGTTCGAGGGGCTGGATAATCACCTGATTGTCGTCCTGGCGCAGTACGATTCGCCCGCTCCCTCCCCGGACGGGATTCCCCTTCCGGCGGCGAACGACAACGCCAGCGGCGTGGCCCTCATGCTGGAGATGGCCCGCGCCATGCAGGAGAGCGGCTATCAGCCGTACCGCAGCATCCTGTTCGTGGCGTACAGCGGCGAGGGGCTGGAGGGCGGCGAACCGGTCAATCCGCGGGATGTCTCCAAATTCTTGCAGGCCAAAACCGGCTTCGCCAACGCCTTCACGGTGGATGCCATCGTTGAGTTGCGCGGCCTGGGCAGCGGGGAGAGCCTCCTGCTGGACGTGAGCGGCAGCCAGCACCTGGGACAGGTCTTCGAGCAGGCCGCCCGCCGCCTGCGGGTGCGCGTCCGGCGGCAGGAAGCCCCCATTGATTTGAGCATCGTCTTCGAGGAGCGTCCCCCGCAATCCGGCGGCGACGAAGCCCCGCAGATTGGCATTTACGGTCAGGGCTGGGAGGCATTCAGCCACACGCCGCAAGACAGCCCCGCCCTGCTTTCGGCGGATTCCATGCAGCGCTTTGGCCGCGCCCTCACCCTGGGGCTGATGGCGCTTGGGAGGTGATGTGTCACGTGCCAAGTGCCAAGTGTCACGTATCAAGTGCCAGGTGTCAAGCGCCACGTGATACGTGATACGTGGTACGTGATACTTTCAGCGGTACAATTGCTTCAGGCGCGACGCAGCGTGCCCGTCCCTCACTTCCTCTCATCACCCTATCACCTCCCCCCACGGAGACCTCCCCATGCCCTCAAACGACCGAGACCTCATCCCCTCCCCCGGCGGCGGCCCCATTCAGGAACTGGCCCGCTTCCTCAAACTCGTGTGGCGGCTGCTCAACGACGAACGCGTCCACCCCCTTCTCAAACTCATCCCTCTCAGCGGCGTGGTGTACCTCGTCTTCCCCTTCGATGTCCCCGGCCCCGTGGACGACGCCGGCGTGATTGGGATGAGCCTTTACCTCTTCGTGGAACTCTGCCCCCAGGATGTGGTGGAAGAACACCGCCGCGCCCTGGAACAGCCGATAGACGTGCGCTGGAAGGACACCCCCAACGACGAAGAAGACGTGGTAGATGCCGAATGGCGGGAAAAATAAGGGCCAGAACGGCCCGCCGCAGGAAATCTCCGCATTGGATGCTTTCGGCGGCCCTGGTGTTTTTCCTGCTTTTGAGCGCCTGCGCCCCCCGGCGGGCGGAACCGGCCTCCCCCGCGGCGGCTACCGTTACCCCAAATTCCCCTACCCCCGCGGATACCGCCCTCCCCCTGTCCCCCACGGTCACGCTCTCTCCCACGAAGACCGCCACCCCCACCCCTGTTCCCTCCTCCACCGCTCCCGTCCAGGCAGGCGAAGACTTCCGCTTTGCGGTCATCGGCGATTACGGAGACGGGAGCGAGGGAGAGGCAGCCGTCACCGCCCTGGTCGCCTCCTGGGATGTGGATTTCATCGTCACAACCGGAGATAACAACTATCCCCTCGGCGCGGCAGAGACGATTGACGCCCGCGTCGGGCAGTTCTACCACGCCTACCTCGCCCCCTATACGGGAGAGTACGGTGCGGGAGCAGAAGTCAACCGCTTCTTCCCCGTCCCCGGCAACCACGATTGGGATACCGGAACCCTCCAGCCCTACACCGACTACTTCACCCTGCCCGGCAACGAGCGCTACTACACCTTCACCTGGGGGGCGGCGGCTTTCTTCATGCTGGATAGCGACTCCCGCGAGCCGGACGGCGTGGGGCGTTCTTCCGTACAGGCGCTCTGGCTGCAGGATGCCCTGACCGCCTCCCGCGCCCCCTGGAACATCGTCGTGATGCACCATCCGCCCTACTCCTCGGGCCGCCACGGGGATAACGCCTACATGCAATGGCCCTTCGCCGCCTGGGGCGCGGACATCGTCATCAGCGGCCACGACCACACCTACGAGCGCATCCAGCGGAATGGCATCGTCTACTTCGTCAACGGGCTGGGCGGCATCCACCGTTACGGTTTCAGCGCGCCGGTGGAGGGCAGCCAAAAGCGCTACAACGCCGGTTTCGGGGCTATGCTCGTGGAGGGAGACGCAGGGAGCATCACGATACAGTTCATCAACACCGACGGCGAGGTGATAGACACCTGGCAGTCCGCACCCTAACCTGCTCCACTTTTCATTGCGCCCCCGTGCGAGGCGGCACAACTTTGTCGGTCAACTATCCCCCAAAGGAGAATTTTTCACATGGCAGGCAAGAGGAACAAGAAGAAACGGAAACAGCAGAAAAGCACAGCATCTTCCCCCTGGTTATGGATTGTCCTGGGAGGGCTGGTAGTCATCGCGGTCGGGGCGGTATTGTTCCTGAACAACAGCAGACGGTCCAGCACGGGACAGACCGCACTTCCCGCTGAGATTTCGGTGCAACAGGCCTACGAGAAATACCAGGCTGGCACTTACGTGCTGGACGTGCGCACACAAGCAGAATGGAACGAGTATCACATCCCCGGCACGCACCTCATCCCGCTGGACGAACTGGAAAGCCGCCTGGCATCCCTGCCCAAAGGGGAGGAAATCGTGGTGGTGTGCCGCTCCGGGAACCGCAGCGCGGTAGCAACCCAAATTCTGCGGGATAACGGCTTCGACGCCACCAGCATGGCCGGCGGCGTGAAGGCGTGGCGGGCGGCGGGATACCCCGTCGAGCCGTAAGCGGGGTTTTAACGGCGAAACAATAAGGGAAGATACACTCGTTTAACGGGAGCACGCGGAAGGGCGCGCAAGGCTTCCACAAGGCGGTCTCCGTAGGCACGGCGGGCCTCCGGCTGGTCGTAATCCCAGGCGGTCACGAAATGGATGATGGCCTCCTGAAGGGTAATCTCCGTGCCGCTGACGGTCAGGGTGGCGGTCAACGGGAGGGGGACGAAAGCGCCCTCACGCTGGAGGCTGCGCGCCGAGAGTTCGGCGTAAATGGCAAGCGCGGCGGCGATGGTGTGCTCCGTATCGGTGTAGGTGCTGCCGAATTCCCGCCCGTGGACGTCGTCGTTCTGCGGGTTAGCGGGGTTGTAATCGCAGGCGTAGACGCTGATGTCGCCCAGTGCCGGGACGGTATGCGTCCCCCAGGGGGCGGGCGGGTTTTGGGCGGCCAGCGCATCCAGGCAGGCGGCGTGGGAGTAGGCATCCCCCAGGGTGTGGATGTAGGTCGCAAAGGCTTCCAGCGAACCGGCGGGGACGGGCATGCTGATGGTCACGCTGCGGGTGATGATGCAGCCGTTGTTCTGGACGGCCTGCATGAGGGTGAAATCGGTCAGGCCGCCCCAGGCGTAGGCTTCGTAGCCCTCCAGGGTGTCGGTCTCTCCCCAGGCCCAGTCCCGCAGGGCCTGCAAATCGCCGCCGTGGAGGTGAGGAAAGTGGAAGAAGGGGGAGTAGGGACCGAAACGGGTGGTGACGGCGGAGGATTGCGGGTCGAATTTGGCCGTCGGCCAGATTTGGCGGGCGCGGTTCTTGCCAAGACAGGCCAGCGCAGGATTGGGCGGGGTGTAGAAACCAGCGTTTCCGTAGGTGTAGGAGAGCGGCGTCCCCGGCAAGACTTCCGAATCCACCAGTTGGTCCCAGATGCGCAGGGTCTGGCTATCCGTGATGGTAAAACCGGCGGCAACCGCCAGCACCAGAGTGAGGTCGTCGTGAATCGTGCTGATGCGCCCTTCGGGGAAGTCGCCCGTCGGGGGGTAGTAGGTCCCATCCTGGTCCCGGAATCCCAGTTCTTCCTCGGCGAATCCTAGAACGGAGACCACGCCGACCGTCAGGGACAATCCGAGCAAAAGTACCAGAAGTACAAGTTTGCGGCTTTTCGTTTTGAGCATGATTTTCCTCCTCACGGGGCTGCCCGAAGAATCATCGGCGAGAAAATATCTTCACGGACGCGGGTCGTGATACAGGCAAGGATGTCCTGGATGACCGTTTTCTGCCCGTCGGCAACGGCGCTCATTGTCCTGACTCAGGAGCGTATCTGCTGCGAAGAGCGGCGTCGAAACGCCGCACGCCAAAGTTTAGCGGATGCGCTCCCCGGCTTGCAGGGCGGCGGGGCGTCTCGGGGCGGCAGCGACCGTGAAACTCCAGGTGTAGGCGCTCCCGTTGGTCGTGATTGAGACGGTATAGGTGCTGCCGGGGGTCAGAGGACTTTGCGGGATGAGAACGACCGCATCCCGCGCGTTCAGGATGGCGCGCCCCAGGTCTTGGGCGTTGGAGTCGGGATTGGTGTAAGAAGTCCCATCGAAGACGCAATGCGGCAAATCCGTGCTCCCCTGCTTGAAGGAGGAAGCCGTTACGTTGGGGGTCACGCTCCAACCGGGACCGAGGAGGAGGTAAACGGGAGGCCCGCTGGGAGCCGTGTAGCCGCTGCAAGAGGTGAGCGGGTCGGGCTGTTCCGTGCCGGTGTAGGCGGTGTAGGGCATGGTTTTCCCGTCACCGGGCCACATGATGGGGAAAGTAACCGAAGCGGGGACGCCCGTCCAGCCGCTCCAAACGTCCACGCAGGCTCCCATCTGCCATGTACCGATGCTCTCGCGGTAACTGCCGAAGCCGGTGGCGCTCAAGTTGGGGTCAATCAATCCGATGCCGTGGAAAGGCCCCGTCATCCACAAATCAAAGGCGGATTCGTCGGAAGCATTGACATCGGTGCTGACCATCAAGTTACTGTTTTGGGCGGCTGTATTCCCTTCATCCGTATACCACGGGCTGGCAGGGTCTTCTCCATGCGAGATAGTATCCGTCTTGACCATGTAGCGGGCATGCAAAAGACAGCCGTTGCTCCAGGTCGAGTTCTCCGTAAGAGGGGCTACTCCCCCCAGGGAGCGAATCCCGTTGAAATACCCCAGCCATCCGCCAGGAGTGGGGGTGGGAGTTGCGGTCTGGACAGGATAGTCGTTCAACACAAACGGCAGATAGACACCCTGAAGCGTTCCGGGCGTAGGAGAGGGGCCTCCCGTAGGGACAGGGGTCCAGGTGGGAGTGGGCGTGTCTGTGGGAACGGTCGTCCAGGTAGGGATAGGCGTGTTCGTAGGGACGGTCGTCCAGGTGGGCGATGGCGTGGGGGTTGCACCGTTTATCGTCCAGCCCATATCCGCAAACATGCCGCGCACGACCGGCCCGGGATTGTGTTCGGATTCTCCAGGAGAGATGCTGTAGGTCATCAAGGCGTTCTTCGTCCCGTTGAAGACCTCCCCCAGGTGAGAGTAACTGGAACCGTACTTCCAGGGAAAAGGGGCGTAGAGTTCTGCGGGCTGGTTGTTGTTCGCTGCGTTGGTGTTGGGGCCGTCGAAGAAAACGTCATTGCCGGTCAACTGCGCTCCCAGTTCCAGAGAATTCCGGGGGAAAGAAAGCAGGGCCACCCCGCTGCCGTTTTCGGTGAAGCGGTCATAGATGAAGGGGTAGTCGGAGTGATTGCCCCAGCAGCCTACATTGGCTGTTCCCGTACATTCATCGCCGTTGCTGGAATCTCCGTCATCCACAATCATGGAACCAAAGAAGCCCAGGCCGTGCCCCAGTTCGTGGAGCACGACGCTGACGAAATCGTATTTGTCGGAGGGGGTGTTCCCGTCCGTGCCGAAATACCAATTGGTAAAAGCGCTGCTGAAGTTGGCATGGATTTCCGCCGTGCTCCCGTTCAGGTCGCTGCCGGCGAGTTTGTTCGCCAGCGCTACCGGATACCAGGTGCCGGCCTGCGGGGCATTGGAGAAATCTCTGTATAAGGTGGTTGCCCCGGCAGACCCCAGCACGCCACTGGGCAAGGCCGTCCATTCGGCGTCTACCACGATGGGCACGGAGGAAGTCAGTTGCGTCTCCCAAATGTCCACGGCGTACTGGAAGGCGGCCTGCGCCTGAGAATCCCACGTCCCGAGGTAGTTGACCGTGATGGTGGCGGTGTGCGGAGCGTTGCGCAGAAATTCCCGCGGCGGCGGGACGTAGTGCGGCTCTTTGAGAGGAGGTCCGGCGCGCACGACCAGGAGAGGAGATGCATTCGTCATCTCCCCTTGCGAAGGGGAGGCCGCACTACGCCTCACGGAAAGACTGTCGACGGATGCCACCACCGCCAGCATCAGCAGGAGCGCTACGACAGTAGAGAGCAGGGAATGTTTCCCGTTCATCATTCCTCCTGCATAGAAAGCACCTCCCGCGCCATATCTTGCAGGATGGCGGTCTCATCAGGGTCGGCATGGATGCTCTGCCAGTAGAGGGCCAGCAAGTCCAGAGGCGAGAGGGTATTGATTTCCGCATCCTGCTGCAAACGGACGCGGGTTTCCACTTGGGGGCGCTTGACGAGATGGAATTCAAAGGCCTCCGATGCGGCCCGATGGAGGGCAGCATCGTCAATCAGGGCTTCCCATTCGGCGGGGTATTCAAGACGCAGGCGCACAATCGCCCCGCGCAGTTGTTCCGGCGGGGGGAAAAGCGCCAGGAGTTCGGCGGTGACTTCCTCCGGCGTCTCGATGACATGGTACAGGTCCAGGAAGGGACGGGTCTCCAGTTTGCGCCACGCCACCCGCGTCGGCTGCCCCGCTTCCACCTCGGCGATGACGAAGAACTTGTCCTCGCGGGCCTCCCCAAAATCAACGCGCTCGATGGAGCCGGGGTAAATCACCGGCGGCTGGGCGCCCTCGTTCAGGTCTTGCGGTTTGTGGATGTGCCCCAGCGCCACGTAGTTGAAAACCGGATTTTTGACCAGCGACCCCGGCAGGGTCAGGTCGTTGCCCAGCATGACGGTGCGCTCTCCACCGTAAGAAGCCCCCTCCACCGAAGCGTGCGCCGTCAGGATGAGGGGCAGGGACGGGTCGCGCTCCTCCACCCAGGCATCCACCAGGCTTTGGAGTTTCTCTCCCAGCAGGTCGTAGACCTCGGAGGGGTTCTCCGGGCGCAAATCCAGGTAGGCCATCATCCCGGAGCGGCTTATCCAGGGCAGGGCAATCACCTGAAGGGGCAGTCCCAGGTCGGCGGCGCTCAAGAAAGCGGGGCGGTCAATCACCCGCACGTTGGGGACGTCCAGAGTCTGGAAAGCATCCAGGGCGTGAGCGCGTCCCAGGGCGGGCGAGAGGTCGTGATTGCCCACCAGGAGGAGAACGGGGATTTCGGCGCGGGCGAGGCGCATGATGCGTTTGCCCCACTCCCGCTGGAAGGTGGGAGCGGGGTTACGGTCTTTGTAGGCGTCGCCGGCAAAGAGCACCAGGTCCACCTTTTCGCGGATTGCCGCCTCCACGATGGTATCCAGCGAGTTGAGGAAATCCATCACCCGGACGGGCAGGCCAGTCTCCGGGTCGTGACGGCCATAGTTGCTCATATCAATGTGAGCGTCGGCAAAGTGGAGGAGTTTCATGGGGTGAGGGGGAACGGGGTGAGTGGGTGATTAGAGAGCAGGGATTGGGGATTGGGGATTTGGGGACTGGGCGAGATGGCCGACACCTGACACGTGGTACGTGACACCTGACACGTGACACGTGACACTGACACTCACTGCCCGGATTCTAACCGATTGAGATGATACTGGGCGGCGGAGAAGTTGGGGTTCAGGCGCACGGCTTCGCGCAGGTCGGCGAGGGCGCCGTCCACGTCGCCGGTGGCCTCCCGCGCCAGGCCGCGCCAGTAAAAACTTTCCTCCAGGACGGGTTCGCTCATCGCGCCCAGGGTGGCGGTTGCCAGTCCAATCACATCGTAGTAACGCTGAGTGTAAAAGTACGCCCAGTACGGGCCGGTGCGGTACCACATCACCCGCCAGGGACGCTTTTCTTCCGGTATCTGGGGGTAGAGGGCGAAAGCCTGGTCGTAGGCCTCCGCCGCCCCGCCGTAATCGTCCAGGTAAACGAGGTCGTCGCCGCGGTTGAACCAGGCGAAATACTGCTCGCGGGGCGTCCCGGCGGCAAAGATAGCGTTGGAAGCCTCGGCAGCCGCGCGGCGATAATTCTCGTCCTTATCGGCATCCTCTCCCAGCAGGGCCATGACCTCGGCCTCCTTCTCCGGCGGGTAGATGATGATGTACACTCCGTTGAAATGCGGCCAGTAATCCAGCACCCTGGCGTAGGGGATGGTGAAAGCGGAATCCGGCCCCTCGTAAGAATCAAAAACCCAGAAAACGGATTTGGCCTCGTCGTAACCCGTCAACAGGCCGTAATGCCCCATCCAGCCGTCGAAGCCGGGGCCTTCGAAGCCCTTTTCCACCACCACGGGGTAACCGGCGGCCAACATGCGCTTGAGCAGGTCGAGATTGCCGCCGACGCGCCACACCGCTTTCAGGTCGGTCATCTCGTTGACGAAGGCGGTCATCTCGTAAGGCATGACGTTCTTATCGCGCGGATTGGGCTTGAGATAAGCGGCGGTATCCCGCTGGTCGCCCTCCCACCCCCAGAAGGAAAGCGCCATAGAGAGGGTGGCCGGCCCGCAGTTGTTCCACTGCTGGTATTCGTGACGCGCCCCTTTCAAAAAGACCTGCTCCGGCAGCGGGGTGGGGGTCGGCGTAGGGGATGGCGTGGGCAAGGGCGTGGCGTCTTCCCTCTGCGCGGGAAGGGGCACAGCGGTGGCGGCGGGCGTCACCGGAGCGGGAGAAGGAGTCGTCAACGCGCCCAGCGTAGCCGAGACAATCGCATCTATTCGGGATTCCTGGTCTTGCTGCTCGCCGGGGCGAAAGATGACCTGCTCCGGGGGCTGCAAGGCGTACTTGATTTTGGCCCGCGCCGCGTCGACGCGCCAGGCCAGGCGGCTGTGTACCGGCGGCAGGAAGTAAACCGCGACCGCCACCGCCGCGGCTATCAGAAAAAGCAAGGGGATTTTGAAGCGCTTGGGCATGGGGGGAAGTATCACGTGTCAGGTATCACGTGTCAAGTGTCACGTGCGGGGTACGGAGTGCGACTGACCGTGGACCGTTGACGGTAGACCGTAGACCACCGTCCGTCGTCTACCGTCCACCGTCCACCGTCCATCGTCTATCGTCTACCCCGCCAGCACCCCCCAGACGAAAGCGTGCATCCGCTCCAGGGCCGCGGGCTGGAGTTTGTCGGGGGTGTCGCTCAGGCGGTGCCATTCGGGGAGGAGATTCTTGCCCGAGGGCATGGAGAGCAGGCACGCCCCCCGCAGGCCCCGCTCCCAGACCGCGCCCATCTCGGTAAAGACCCCGAATCCGGCCAGCGAAAGCGGACGCGCCCCGCTTTTCTCCAGTTGGGCGGCGAGGTCGGGGGCGATTTTGCGGGGACGCACCACCCCCTCCACAGAGATGTAGGCAATCTCATCGCCGATGCCGCTCATCTCCAGGTCGAGGAAGAGCGCCTCCCGCAAAGCGTCCTCGTTATCCCGCAAGAAGGCCAGCATCCCGTCCCCGCCGGTCTCCTCGCAGCCGGTGAAGACCAGCCACACTTCGGTATCGGGCAGCGGCTCGGCGCGCAGGCGTTCCGCCAGGGTGAGGAGCACGCCCGCGGAAGAAGCGTTGTCATTGGCTCCCGGCGAGTAACGCCCCAAATCGGCAGTCACGCCCGTGAACCAGACCAGGAAGTGCAGCCCCCCCAGCACCCCGCCCGCCCAGGAGAAGGCGCTCAAACCGGAGAGCAGCGCCAGGGCGTAGAAGACAGGGGCCAGCAGCAGACCGTACACCGCAAGCGGGGAAAGCAACCCGCAAAGCCGTGTCAGCCAGTCGGTCGCAAACCAGATGACGGCGCGGTGACTGTCCAGGTGGGCGATGAGCACCACCCGGCGGCGGACTTCCCCCTCCGGAGGGGCCACCGCTATCACGTTCTGACTCGGCCCTTGCGGCAGCGAAGCCCGCAGCGGGAAGCGCCGGAACGTAAATTTGCGCCA
>DRKV01000059.1 GCA_011051635.1 Chloroflexota bacterium
GATATCAAAGAGAAACTCCTGGCACTCAACCGTCAATTTTACCAGACCTTCGGGGAGCAGTTTTCATCCACGCGGCAGCGCATCCAGCCCGGCGTGGCGCGTCTGATGACCCGTCTGCCGCGGGAGGCTTCTATGCTGGATGTGGGCTGCGGCAACGGGGAACTGGCGCGCCGCCTGTCCCGGGATGGATACCGCGGCCCCTATGTGGGCGTGGATTTCAGTCTCCCTCTGCTGGAGGAGGCGCGCCGGAGGCAGACTCCCCCCTTAGAGGCCCGCTTCCTCCAGGGAGACCTCAGCACCCCGGGGTGGGCAGCGCCTTTGGGGGAGGCGGCCTTTGAGTACGGCTTCGCTTTTGCGGTGCTGCACCATCTTCCGGGGTTTGCAACCCGCCTGAAGGTAGTCCGCACCCTGGGGAGGCTGCTCCTTCCCAATGGCTTTTTCTTCCATTCCCACTGGCACTTCCTGAACAGCCCTCGCTGGCGAGCACGCATCCAGCCCTGGGAACTGGCGGGTATCTCCCCCGAGGCGGTCGAGGAAGGCGATTACCTGCTGGATTGGCGGCACGGAGGGCATGGGCTGCGTTACGTCCACGTCCTGAGCGAGGAGGAACTGGCTTTGCTGGCAGCCCAGAGTGGCTTTCGCATCCTCGAGACGTTCTACTCCGATGGGAAAGAGGGAAATCTGGCTTTGTATCAGGTGTGGCAGAAAAGGGGAGTATAATTGGCGCACTCCATCGCGACAGGCATAACTTCATGAAAATTTTGGTCATTTCGGATATCCATGCAAATTTAAGCGCACTGGACGCAGTGCTGAGCGAGGTAGGGAATTTCGATGCCGTATGGTTCCTGGGCGACCTGGTAGGATACGGTCCCGACCCCAACGAGTGCATCGCCCTGGTGCGCGAATTGCCCAATCTGGTTTGCCTGAAAGGGAACCACGACGCTGCCGTGGCGGGCGAAATTGACATCGACGCCTTCAACGCCGAAGCCCGTACCAGCGTGTTATGGGCCAGGCAAGCCGTCAACGAAGACAATTTGACATTTCTGAAACAACTGCAACCCAGGCGCGTTACAGAGGAAGGCGTAACTCTGGCACACGGGAGTCCCCGCTCTCCGATTTGGGAATATGTGCTGGATACCAATACGGCGGCAACCAATTTCGATTACTTCGAGACAGGTTTGTGTTTCGTAGGGCATACGCACGTGCCGGTCATCTTCGAGGAGCCGGGAGAACTTTCGTTCACCGCGGGACTGTTGATACCCGAACCGAATACCACCATCCAGTTGAAGCCTCGTGCTATCATCAATCCCGGGTCGGTGGGGCAACCCCGAGACCGGGACCCGCGGGCGGCATACGCCCTGTTTGACCCTGAAGCACTCACACTGGAATACCGGCGCGTCGCTTATGATATCGCCAGTGTGCAGGAGCGCATGAGAGCAGCCCGCTTACCGCTCCGCCACATTCAACGCCTGGCTGCAGGCTGGTAACACAAAACGGGCGCTGACGAATATGCCAGCGCCCGTCTTTATTTTCAGGGGGGATATGTCTCCCGACTATTCGTCTTTCCAAAACATGACCCGATTACGCCCTGCCTTCTTGGCCTGATACAAGGCCTGGTCAGCCCGGGCAATGAGGATATCCAATTCGGTCATCTTCTCGGTCATCATCGCCCCTCCTACGCTGACGGTCACCAGGATTTCGTGTCCATTGGCCTGAAGCGGTTGGGCGCCTACTGCCTCATGGAGCCTGTGCGCCACCCGCATAGCCCCGTCAGCATCTGTGTCCGGGAGGAGGACGATAAATTCCTCGCCGCCGTAGCGCGCCAGGATGTCAATTTCACGGATACTGCGTTTGCAGGCTGCGGCCACTTTTTGCAAAGCCACATCGCCTATCTGGTGCCCGTAGGTATCGTTGACCCGCTTGAAGCGGTCAATATCAATCATCAGCACGGATAACGGGGTGTGGTGACGGACTGCACGGCGAAATTCGAGTGATGCAATCTGGAAAAAGTACCGCCGGTTGAACAGTTGGGTAAGAGGGTCGGTAATTGCCAGGCGCTGGGCTTCTTCATACAAGCGAGCGTTGGAAATCGCCACCGAGACGTGTGAACCAAAAGCCGAGAGAAGCCGCAAATTGGATTGCGTAAAGTAGTTAGGCAATGTGCTGTGTACGGCAATCACACCCAGGACGTCATCGTGGGCAATCAACGGTACTCCCAACCACGAGCGGATGTAGGCCGAGCGTTCATCCCGGGGCAAATGGGGGTAATGAGCAACTGCATCGGATACCAGGCGTGGTTCGATGCGGCGGGCTACTTCAGCGTAGGGGGTAATACCAAAAATGGAGAATTCCATCCCCAGCATGGACGGATTCTTTTTCCACTGATGCTCACCTACCACCCGCAGGGTATCTTTGCCTTCCTTGAGAACGACCACGGCAGTATCGCAGACGACTACGTGCCCCAGCAGTTCCAGGATTTTTCGAATAGCATCCTTCTCATCCAACAAGCCAGCCACAACGAGGCTGACCTGTCGCAAGGTTTCGGCCTCCTCGGCGCGTTTGTGGGCGTTTTCGAATAAATGAGCGTTATCCACCGCGATGGCTGCTTGCTGGGCAAACATTTTCAAAATACGCACATCGTTCTCGGTAAACTTTCTACCTGCCTTGGCATCTATGATGCTGATAACCCCCAGCAGACGACCTCGGGCCCGCAAAGGCATCGCAATAACTGCTCTGCAATTACTGGAACGATAACCCGGCAGACTCTTATCCCAAGAATGATAATCTTCCAACATCAAAAAGTTTCCGGTTTGCACCACCGTTCCCATCACTCCCTGCCCTACAGGTATGAACATACCGTAATAAGATTCGCCCATGTTGTAACTGGCGACTACATGAATGCCGCCGCGTTCCGGTTCATACAGTCCCAATTCCCCGCCGGTGGCCAGCAGAAGGGCCGCGGCTCGGCGCAGGATGGCCTGGAGCAAATCCGGCATATCGAGTTGAGCGGAAAAATCTTCAAGAACATCTCGCAAGGCACCCAATTCATCAGCGCGTTGCCGCTCTTTGGCAAATAACATGGCTGTCTGGAGCGCAATGCCCACTTGCTCGCCCCAAGTCTCCAACGCACTTAAGTCCGCGATGTCAAAAGGAGGCTCCCCTACCTGCCGAAAGATGTACAAGGCTCCCAAAATGCGCTTGTCGGCCCGCAAGGGGACGCCGAGGCAAGCCCCCAAGCCGGCAGCAACCCACTGGGAATTTGCCGCGGGGTGGGCGGCATATTCTGTCAGCATCATGGAGGTGCCTGTACGAACAACTCGCCAGAGCAAATCCTGCGGAGGTACCAGAGTGCCAGAATTAACGCTCGCGGGCAGGTTACGCGTATATGCATAGCGCAACTTGCCTTCATCATCCCGTTGCACAAAGCAAACGGCATAGGCGTCAAACAGCAATGAGGCTTGCTGCGCCCCGATTTGAAATACTAAGGGAACATCCAAAGCATGGCTGATTTTCCGGGCAGCCTCGTTCAAACGCGTTTCGCGGTACAACATGCACCGCGTGGCAACATATTGGCGAAATGCTTGCAAGGCAAAACCAGCGTATTCCGCCAGGGCAGATAGCAAATTCAGGTCGTCCGGGGTAAAGGCGCTAGAAGCGCTGGCCTCCAGCCACAGCACGCCCAATATCTCACCTTCCACCAGCAAGGGAGTGCCCATCCACGCTGAGACATCCCCCCCTTCAGGACGGGACCACAGCGGACTGGCCTGCACGTCTTCCAGCAAAAGAGGTTCGCGCGTATCCAGCATTTGCTCCAAGACGGGCCAATCTTCCCAAGCAATCGTATCCCCTTCGCTAAACGGGCGAGTCGCCTTTTTGTGGGTTGCGGAGTGCCAGGAAGCCACCACCTGTAAACGCGCCCCCTCTGCCAGCAAAATATACACAGCATTCACCGGGAACAAGGAGTACAAATGTTTTTTCAACATTCCCAAGAGTGTCTGCTCTTCCTGGGACATCCCCAAGTTCCCATTCTTACCTTCATCCATCCGCATACTCCCAATGCGGTGTATTTGACGCGGCGCTGTCATTATTTTTCTCCTCTTGTGCGTCTCCAACCACCCTCCGAAGCGTCACGTACATCTCAGTTGGAGAATACCGTTCCTGCCAGTTCCTCAA
>DRKV01000060.1 GCA_011051635.1 Chloroflexota bacterium
GCCGAGGTAGAGCACCCCGCTCTCCCCCACCACGCGGCCAAAACTCCGCCCCACCAAAAACGGCGGATTTTCCCCAATCCGCCCGATGAGGGCCGCATGGGAGACGCCCCGCATCACGTTGCAGCCGCAATCCGGGTCGCCGCCCGCTCCCAGAGGCCCGTACAGCCCGCCGGGCCAGGGAGACCACTCCCCCGCCAGGTAGTGGACGCTCAAAAAATCACCCGCCTCCAGGCGGATGCCGGTCTCCGTCCACCCGCGGGAGGCCTCCACCGTCACAAAATAGCGCCCTTCCTCCCCGCTCCGCGCCGCGGAGAACAGATGCCATCCCGCCCACCCGCTCAACGTCAGGAGCACCCCCGCGCCCACTCCGGCCAGGAAAACCAGCCCCAGCGCGAGAAGATGTCTCCGCCTCACTGCACGTACTCCCCTCCCGGCACGCTCCCCCCGGGGAAAGCCGGAGGCAGGGTTTGAATCCACTGGCGCGCCATCCCCCAGAGCCAGTCTTCCACGTAGGTCGTCAACTCGCGGAGCAGTTCCAGGCGGGATACCACCTCCTGCATGGCCTGTTTTGTCTCGGCAATGGAGGCCAGCACCGGCTCCACATCGTCCATCCCCGCCAGGCGCTCCTGAAAGGCGGGCAGAGCGCCATCCAGCAGAGAGAGCGGGTCGGAGGCCAGGGCCGAGAGACGCACGCCGCGCTCGGAAAGGTCGCTCTGCAGAGACAAAAAGAGGCGCTGCAAATCATCCAGCGAGCGGGAGCGATAGCCTTCCGCCTCGTTCAGGATTTCGTTCAAGGCCATCACCGACTGCGGCCCGGCGGCCAGCACCAGGTCTTCCACCAGCATGTGGACGGGAGCCAGACTGCGCTGCTCCAGGCACAGGGCCAGGACGTTCTCGGCCTGTCTTTGCACGTAGGCCTGTTCGGCGAAAGCGAACACATTGTCAAGCGGATTGTCCATATTCCAGCGATTTCTCCCACAAGGCCCGCAGGTAATTCCAGTTGTAGATGCCGTATTCGTGCCCGTCTTCCCAGTGCAGGACGAGGGCGTAATTCCCTACCGCTTCGATATCGCGCAAACTGATGGCGCGGGGGTCCATTTCGGGAATCTGGAACATCTCCGGCGTCGGCTCGGAGGTCATGTTTTCGTGCCCGCCGCGGCATTCGGCGCAGGGGCAGGCGTTCCGCAGGAGAGCAAAGGAGTAGACGGCCTCCACGCCGTCGCTCCAGGTAATGGTCAGTTCGCCTTTGACGGCGTCGGCGGTTACGCCGGTGGGATAGATTTCGTCCATAAAAGGTTTGTACCTCGCTAATTTCAGGGGGTTTGTACGACCAGCAGATAATTAGATGCCGCCCATCCCTGTTTGGTTGCATCGTAGGGAGCGACCAGATACCACCAGGTGTAGCCGTCCGCTTCCTGCGGGCCATCCTGGACGCGAAAGACCTCGGCTTCCAGCCCCAGGTATTGCACTTCGCCGTCCAGGCCGGGATGGTCGCGCAGGCGCAGCCCCTCTCCGCCCGTCCCCCGGATTTGCACCAGGGCGCCCGCGGCAATCTCTCCGGGAGGTGGAGAGGGGGGCAGAGGAGCCTCCAGAGTGAGCGTAGGGGAAGTCGTGGGAGGGGGAGGCAGCGTAGCGGTTGCCGCGGGCAAAGGGATGACGGTAACTCCCGCGGGGGCGGGCGGGGGCGGGACTCCCTTACGGCTGCTCCAGACCCCAAAAAGCAGCGCGCCCCCCAAAAGGGCGGCTGTCACCGCGCTCCCCAAAAGGGAGCGCCATCCCAACCAGGCGCGCCAGTTTCCATTCATCAGGTAGGCAAAAGGAAGAAGGCCAGAGCGATAATCAGGTACACGGCCAGCAGTTCGGTGCCCTCCAGCCAGTTCGATTCGCCATCCGCCGAGACCAGCGCCACGATGACCACTCCGGCCACCAGCGCCAGCAACTCGAACTGATTGAAAATCAACTGCAAGGGATTGCCCATCAGCAGGCTGACGAAGACCAGCACGGGGGCGACGAAGAGAGCAATCTGCAAACTGGAGGCAATCGCAATTTCAACGCTCAATTCCATCTTGTTGGCAATCGCCATCTCCACAGCGACAAGGTGCTCGGCCACGTTGCCCACGATGGGGATGAGGATGACGCCCAGAAAGAATTCGGAGATGCCCAGGCCGCTGACCACCGGCTCCACAGCGCCCACCAGGAATTCACTGGCAATCACCACGCCGAGGGTGGAGAGCGCCAGGATGACGACAGCCTTCCGCAGCGACCAGTCCGGCTCGCGGGACACATCTCCAGCCTGGGGGCGATGCGCCAGCGGTTCGCCCTCGGAGCGGAAACTGTAGAGCAGGGCGAGGGCGTAGAGCACAACCATCACGCCCGCCACGCCCAAACTGAGGGTCTCCACCCGCGGGCTGCCATCCGGGCCGATGGAGTGGCTCAACAGGGAGGGAATCAGCAAAGCCAGCACGGCCAGCACCAGCAGGATGGCGTTACGCGTCGCGTTGCGCTGCTCGAAGCGCTGCAAGCCGTTCTTGAGACCGCCCAGGAGGAAAGACATCCCCATCACCAACAGCAGGTTGCCCAAAATCGAGCCGGTAATGGAGGCCTTCACCAGGTCGAGAAGCCCCTCGCGAATGGCAACGATGGTGATAATCAGTTCGGCGGCGTTGCCCAGGGTGGCATTCAGCAGGCCGCCCATGCGCGGGCTGGTGTAGGCTGCCAGCGCTTCGGTGGCTTCGCCGATGTACTCCGCCAGCGGGATGATGCCCACAGCAGAAAAGACGAAGACCCACACAGCCCCCCAGTGTCCTGCTTCAGCCCACAGAGCCAGAGGGAGCGCCGCCAGCAGCGCCGTCAGGGGGTGTCCTTTGAGGTATGCGAGGGAGGTTTTGAGATGCATGGTGAGGAGATGA
>DRKV01000061.1 GCA_011051635.1 Chloroflexota bacterium
AATAACGCCCAGCGCGGCCTGATTGCGATGGCAGCCGAGAACGCCGCCGAAACGCTCTCCATGCTCAAGGCACGCTGGGAGGCCGACGCCCACAAGCAGAGCACCGCCCTGGCCGAACTGCAAAGCGCCCTCGCCCTGCCCCATCCGCCCAACCGCATCGAGTGCTACGACATCTCCAACACCCAGGGAACCTACGCCGTGGGCAGCATGGTGGTCTTCGAACAGGGCGTCCCGAAGAAGAGCCACTACCGCCGCTTCAACATCCGCTCCGTGGTCGGGCCGGACGACTTCGCCAGCATGGAGGAAGTTCTGCGCCGCCGTTTCCGCCGCTGGGAGAGCATCCGGGAGACCAGAGACCAGCCCGGCCACAAGCCCGACCCCTCCTTTGCCCGCTTGCCCGACCTCCTGATTGTGGACGGCGGCAAAGGGCAGTTGTCGCGGGCCATCAAGGTGCTGCGGGAATTTGATTTGCTGGAACGCGTCCCCGTGGCCGGTCTCGCCAAACGGGAGGAAGAACTCTTCCTTCCGGGACGGGCGGTCCCCCTTTTGTTGGAACGCCGTTCCCAGGGGTTGTACCTCCTTCAGAGGGTGCGCGACGAAGCCCACCGCTTCGCCATCACCGCCCACCGCAGGCGCCGCGCCCGCGAAGGCATCCGCTCCACCCTGGAATCCATCCCCGGAATCGGCCCCCAACGGCGCAAAACCTTGTTACAATACTTCGGCAGCCTCCAGAACATCCGCAAAGCCTCGGTGGAGGAGTTGACAGCCGTCCCCGGCATCACGGCCAAACTGGCGCAGACCATCAAGGCGTATTTGAGTGCGGAATGATGAAGGCAGAATGATGAATGCGGAATGGCATTCGTGAAAGTTCGTGTTATTCGTGGATAATGAAGATTGCCTGGTTCACCGACGACGACCAAGACATGATAAAGGCCCTCAGCCTGATGCTGCGGCTGCTGGATTACGAGACGCGCTCTTTTCCCAATGCCCGCAAGGCGGCTCGCGCCTTGTTGGCAGGGCAGCGTCCCGACCTGCTCATCCTGGATATCAACATGCCCGAAGTCTCCGGCCTGGATTTGCTGGAATTCATCCGCAGCCGCCGCCAGTGGGACGACCTGCCGGTCATCATGTTCTCCTCGGAGGCCGCCGACGTGCAGGTAGACCACGCCCTGGCGCTGGGAGCCGATGCCTACATCTTCAAGCCCGTCACGCTCGACGAACTGGAGGCCGCCATCGCCCAGGCCATGCAAAAACGCGGCGGGGAGGAAAGTTTGAAAGTGTGAAAGTGTGCAAGTGTGCAAGTACAAAGCACAACGTACCGCTCTCCATCCCCAATCGCCCAGTCACCAATTTACCTATTCACTCAATCACCAACTTACCAATTTCCCCTCTGGAGCAACCTCATGGCAAAATCCAAGAAGAAAAAACAAATCTCCCGCAGCCAGCGCCGTTCTATGCGTACCCAGCAGATTGTGATGGGCATCTTTGGGGTGCTCATCATCCTCTCCATGGTGCTGGCGCTGGTCGCCAAATAATCCATGCTTATCGTTCACGCCTCCCAACTGCTCACCGTGCCGGGGCCTCCCCAGCGAGGGACGCGCCTGGGCGACCTGGGCCTCATCCCGGACGGAGCGTTGCGTATCGTGGAAGGACGCGTCGCCGCGGTGGGGAAATCCGCCGAGTTGTTGCGCGCTTACCCGCAGGATGAAATCCTGGACGCCGGCGGGCGGGTGGTCATGCCCGGCCTGGTGGACCCCCACACCCACCTGCTGTGGGCCGGCGACCGCGCCGCCGAGTTCGAGATGCGCTTGCAGGGCAAAACCTACCTGGAAATCCTGCAAGCGGGCGGCGGAATTCTCTCCACGGTGCGCGCCACCCGCTCCGCATCGGTGGAAGAGCTGGTGGAAGAGAACCGTCCCCGTCTGCTGCGCGCCCTGGAACACGGCACTACCACGATTGAGGTCAAAACCGGCTACGGCCTGGAAACCGCCGCGGAACTCCGCATGTTGGAAGCCATCCTGCGCCTGGACGCGGAACTGCCCCTGGACATCGTTCCCACCTTTTTGGGGGCGCACGCCATCCCCCCGGAGTGGGGCGACGACCCCGAAGGGTACACCGACCACCTGTGCGGGGAGATGCTTCCCGCGGTGGCCTCCTGGTGGAACGAACACGCTGCGGGGCGTCCGCTCCCCTTTGTGGATGTCTTCTGCGAGACGGGCGCCTTCACCCTGGCGCAATCCCGCCGCATCCTGGAAACGGCCAAAGGGCTGGGCTTCCCGCTCAAAATCCACGCCGACGAATTCGACAACCTCGGGGGCGCAGCCCTGGCCGCCAAACTGGGGGCCGTCTCCGCCGACCACCTGGTAGCCACATCCCAGGCGGATATCGAGGCCCTGGCCGCCTCCGAGACCGTGGCCGTAGGGCTGCCCTGCACGCCCTTCGGGCTGGCAGAAACGCACTACACCCCGGCGAAGGCCATCCTGGCCGCCAACGGGCTGCTGGCCCTGGCGACGGACTGCAACCCCGGCACGGCCTGGTGCGAATCCCTGCAATTTGCCATCGCTTTGGGATGCCGCTATATGAAACTCACTCCCGCTCAAGCCATCGCCGCGGCCACCATCAACGCCGCCGCAGCGGTGGGCCGCGCCGATTCCGTCGGCTCACTGGAGCCGGGCAAACAGGCCGACCTGCTTATCCTGAAGACTGCCGACTACCGCCACCTGGGGTACCGCTTCGGCATCAATCTGGTGGATACCGTCATCAAGGGCGGGGAAGTGTGCAAGTGTGAAAGCGGGAAAGTGGCAGGTGCGAAACTATGAACATTGACTTTACCGACCCTTTGACCATTCTGCTGGTCGTCGCGGCGTTGATAATCGTCTGGCTGGCGCTGCGCTTCGTCCTCAAACTGGCCGCTAAAATCTTCGCCTGCGGCTGCGCGGTGATTGCCGTAATTGCCGTTATCCTGCTCGTGCTGGCCTACGCCGCCAACTCCTGAGACAGAATGCGAGCGCTCACTCTCGAACAGGCCCGCGCCTGGTATCCGCCGGATGACATCCACGGCTACGGCCACATCCGCCGCGTCTACGCCCTGGCGATGCAACTGGCGCAGGCCGAGGGCGGCGATACAGGTGTCATCGCTGCCGCCGTCTTGCTGCACGATGCTGCCGAAGCCAACCCCAACCAGGAGGGACGCGCCGCCCATCACCACGCCTCCGCCGCCTTTGCCCGCCGCATCCTGGAGGCGGAAGAATGGACGGAGGAGCGCATCCAGGCCGTAGAGCACTGCATTCGCGCCCACCGCTACCGCGACCGCCGCGAGGAACCGGCCACCCTGGAGGCCAAAATCGTCTTCGATGCCGACAAGTTGGACGCCATCGGCGCTATCGGGGTAGCCCGCGCCCTGGCTCATGCCGCCTTGAGCGGGGCGCCCTTTTTCGCCCCTCCCTCAGAGCACTTCCTCCGCACCGGTCAGACCGAAAAGGACGAGCCGCACAGCGCCTATCACGAATATGCCTTCAAGTTGCGTAAAATTCGGGAACGCCTCTACACCCCCACGGCGCGACGCATGGCCGCAGAGCGCCATGCGCTGATGGAACGCTACTTTGCACAGTTGCAGGCCGAAGCCGGCAATCCGATGCCGCCTGTTTTGGAGGCTTGAAACGCCTTGATACCCGGCAGCATCCTTGTACAGACATGACAAATCCGTGAAAGACTCTCCCGCTATCTTCCCTTTTCTACAGAAAACGGCTACAATCGAGATATGAACGTTCCTCACGGTCCCATTTTGGTAGTAGAAGATGTCGCCAATATCCGCGAGTTCCTGGCGGTTACCCTGCGTTTCAAGGGGTACCCGGTGGTTACCGCGGCCAACGGCACAGAGGCGCTGGAACACATTGCCAATGAGGCTCCTGCTCTCGTTATCACCGATATCTTGATGCCCAAAATGGACGGGTACGCTCTGGTGTACAAACTGCGGACCAACCCCAAAACCAGCAAAATTCCCGTCATTTTTCTCTCGGCAACCTATGTCACTCCCGAAGACAAAGAATTTGCCATGAGCCTGGGGGCTGTGCGCTTCCTGGAGAAACCAGTAGACACCGAGGAATTGCTGCTCACCATTGCCGAAACCTTAACCCAGGGGCCACAGACCGGGCCAACGCCACTGAAAAAGGAACATTTCTACCAGGAATATCGCCAACGCTTGTTGACCAAATTGCGCCACAAAAACGCGCAAATCGCCCGCACCGAACGCCTGCTCAAGACCATCTCCGACGACCAGCGCTCCGTCTTTGAATCCTTGTTGCAAGAAGCCATGCACCATCGGGACATCATCCAGGAAGAACTGGACGAGTTGGAACGCGCCCTGGCCGAACTGGATGATTGATTCCCCGCTACCAACCGGTACCCCCATTTTCCCGCCACAGGAGGAGCAGAACACCCGATGCTCCTCCTGTTTCCATGTGCCTTGAAAAGTCCATGAACACTGAACCCACCCTGCAAGACCTGATTTTACTCGCCCGCCAGGCCGGAGAAATTCTGCGCCTGGGATTTGGGAAGACCCACCAGGTAGATTACAAAAGTCTGATTGACCCCGTCACCGAGATTGACCGCCAATCCGAAGCCTTCCTGCTGGAGAACATCCGTCGCCGGTTTCCGGAACACCGCATCGTGGCCGAAGAAAACGGAGAATTTCAGGGAGATGCCGATGCGCTATGGTACATCGACCCTCTGGATGGCACCGTCAATTACGCGCACGGAATCCCGATTTTTTCGGTTTCGCTGGCCTACGCCCGCGAGGGCGAGGTGCAATTCGGCGTGGTCTACGCCCCCCAGATGAACGAGTGCTTTGCCGCGGCCCGCGGGGCGGGGGCTACCCTCAACGGACATCCCATTCGCGTCTCATCCACCTCCGATTTGGACCACAGTTTGCTGGTGACCGGATTCCCTTACCACGTGCGCACTACACCAGAGAACAACCTGAACTGGTACGCCCATTTCGCCTTGCGGACGCAGGGCGTCCGCCGCCTGGGGTCAGCCGCTCTGGATTTGTGTTACGTGGCTGCCGGGCGTTTCGATGGCTACTGGGAGAAGTTCGTCGAACCGTGGGACATCGCCGCCGGGGCGCTGATTGCCCGCGAGGCGGGGGCGCGGGTCACCGCCTACGACGGCGGGGGAGCAATTTTCCGCCGTCCGTGTTCGGTGATTGCGGCCAACCCATCTATCCACACGGCCATGATGGGGGAATTTCGAGCCAACGGGCTGCGGGGATAGCCCTCGCGGGAGCGTAAGTTCGTCCGCTCAGGGCAACACAATTACCCCAAAAGCACGACGGGCAGGAGGATTTCCTGCCCGTCTTTGGTATCCAGAGGGGTTCAAGGAGACGGAGAAGCGCCGTCGAGGTACTTCTGCAAGGCGCTGAAATCCACCCGCGCCGTCAAGTCCAGGCTGAGCGGCGTGACTGAAACAAGCCGTTCCACCAGCAAGGTGTAGGCGTCCGTCCCCGGTGTGAAGGTCACGTCCTCCCGACGGCGGTAACCCACCTGACCGGGAGTCCCCCACGGGCGGGGCTTGGGGGGCACGGGGTCGTAGTAACGCTGACGCTCCTGGCGGGTGATTTTCCAGGGAGTATCCGGGGTGGCGTCGGAGGGCACGTCCACTTTCACGACCCCCACATCGTCAGGCAGGGAACGTCTCAAAAGGGCGCGGCCAAACAAGGCGGTGAAATGCGCTGCCACGCTGAAATCCACCTCGCGGGAGTACGAAAAATGATGCTCGTGCGATGTTTCCAGCGAGACCGCCAGGGCAGGGATACCCAGCGAAGCGGCCTCCAGCGCGGCTCCCACCGTGCCGGAAATGGTCACCCCGGGGCCGACGTTTTCGCCATAATTGATACCGGAAACCACCAGGTCCGGCCTGCGGGGGGTGATTTCCAGGATGCCGTGCAGAACGGTCTGCGCCGGAGAGCCTCCCACAGCGTACACCGTCCAGGGCTGCCCGTGTACCGTCAATTGCCGGGGCTGAATGGCGCCATCCGAGGCGAGGGGCAGACTGCGCCCCGCCGCGGAGGATTGCTCGCGGGGTGCAACGACGTGCACATACCCCAGGGATGACAAAACCTCCGCCGCAGCCCACAGGCCAGGGGAAAGGATACCATCATCGTTGGTCAACAGGATTTGAATATCGTCGTTCTTCATGGCAAACCTCATCTTAACCGGCATCGGGGAGGGGCAAAGGCCGTAATCACAGGGGAGAAATAACGCATCCAACAAAAAAGGAGCGGGAAGCCGCTCCTTTACATGGCGCCCTCGGCGTGACTCGAACACGCGACCCCTTGCTCCGCAAGCAAGTGCTCTCTCCACTGAGCTACGAGGGCACGATATGTACTCCTTTTCGTGCGCCCGCATATTCTACACGATATGCCAGCCAGGGTCAAGAGAAACAAACAACGGTTGCAGGACAACCGCGAGCAGTTGTCCTGCCGGGAGACAAGGGCTACATCTGGGGTTCGCCGACCGGCATAGCGCCGGTTTCGGCCAGCGCATATTGCGGATTGGCGGCTTTGACGGGTAACTGAACGTAAAAGGTGCTGCCAGGGAAATGCTCTTCATCGTGGCCGGGGCTTTCCACCCAGATGCGTCCTCCGTGGGCTTCCACAATCCCGCGGGCAATCGCCAACCCCAATCCGGGGCCCCCGCCCTTGAATTTGGTACGCCCCGAAGAGTGCACCGAGACTTTCCCCGTCTGGTAGAACTTCTCGAAGATGAGTTCGTGGTGTTCCGGGTCAATCCCGATGCCGGTGTCCTGGACGCTGACTTCTACCGAGGGGGTTTCTCCCTGCCCCAGTACCTTGCGCCCCCGCACCGTGATTCGTCCGCCATCCGGTGTGTACTTGATGGCATTGATTATCAGGTGGTAAAAGACCTTGTACAGAAGTTCCGAATCGGCCTGTATCCAGGGCAACTGCCGCACGTTTTGGGTTTCCAGGGCAAGATTGCGCTCTTCCAACGCGGTTTTCAACTCCCCCGCCACGCGGCGGATGACCATGTGCAGCCAAGTGGGTTCCAGGTGCATGCTGAGGGTTTGATTGTCAATTTTGCTGACATCCAGCATGCTGTTGATGATTTCGTGCAGGCGGCTGATGCCATCCATGACGCTGTTGAGAAGCGCCTGATTCTCCCCGTCGCCGACCACAGCAGGACGGGTCGCCAATACCTGTGTGTACCCCTTGATGACCGTCAAGGGTGTACGCAGTTCATGGGCGGCCACCTCGATGAAATCGGCTTTGGCCTGGTCGAGGCGGGCCAGGTTGTGATAGGCTTTTTCCAGTTCGGCGTTGAAACGGATGATTTCATCGTACAAACTGGCGTTTTCCAGGGCGACGGCTGCCTGGCCTGCAAAGGCGAGCACAAGGGCAGCATCTTCTTCCGTGAAGGCTCCGGCCTCCTTCCGCGTAAGCGAAATCATACCGATGACGCGGTTTTTGGTAATCAGCGGCACGCCCATCCAAGAGCGGTTGAGGGGCAGCCAATCCAGTTGCTGCCATCCATCGCTCTGGGTGACATCGTCCACCCAGATGGGACGGTTGGCTGCCACCATCTGCTTGAACACATCCCCTTCCCGAATAGGAACCCGCAGGTTGATGGCCCGCTGGTCATCAGGGAAACCACTCTGGGCGATAATTTCCAGTTCGTCGCCGTACTGCAAGAGCACGGAGCCGCGCTCATATGGCACCACAGCGGCCAACTGCTCCAGAATTTGTTGCGGAACCTGGCGCATATCCAGACTGCCGGCCAGTTCACTCCCGATTTTCTGCAACGATTCCGCCAATTGGCGGCGTTTTTGCTCCGTCTGATAAAGTTGCGCGTTGCGGATGGCAACGGCCAGTTGGTCGGCCAGACCCTGGAGGAGGGTGATTTCCACAGAGGGGAAGGAGCGCGCCCGTTTGCAGCGGATGTCCAGCAAGCCGATGACATCCGTCCCCATCCGCAGAGGCACCAACAAGGCAGAGCGCGTATCGGGGAGTTCAGGGAGATGGGGATAAGCCAGGATTTTGACGGTGTCATCCAGGGGGATGCACTCCCCTTGGGTGCAGACGCGCCCCAAAGGGGAATCCGCTTCCACAGGGAGACGCGTCCCCTTTTGGGGCGGGCGCACTTCCTGGGGGCATCCGCCAGCCTGCAAAGCGAGCACATCCCCTTCCTCCCGCATCCACACGCCGACAAAGTAAAATCCGAAGCGCTCCCGAATAAGGCGGACGACATACGGCAGGAGCCCATCCAAAGAAAGCATGGCGCTGACCTGGCGGGCTATCTCGCTGCTCAATTGGAGATGTTCGAGGGTGATATGTTCGAAAGTCTCGTCAGGAGGCGGCGCGGCGGAACGAGAGCGCCGGCCAAACCAATACGCTCCCGCAGCAGTTGCAACGAGAAGGGAAATCCAGAGGGTGAGGTTCACGGTGTATCCCGAAATGCAATCCAATAGCGCATTTATTGTACCTGTCTGGTTTCCCCCGTGTGTAGCAATGACGGGTTAAAAGAATGGCAAGGCCGGACGAGGGCGCAGGCAAAATGTGCGGAAAGGCTTTGCTGACTGACTACTTAGCGGAGGACGCAGATGCCCGCTGATTTACGCTGTTTCCTCTGTGGCTACTCCTTGCGGAGGTGTCGGGCGGACGAGGAAAAGCGGCATCGAGATGCCGCACTCCAAAGCGAAGCCCGCCTCGCGGGGTGCCTTCGCAGGGGTTGGTACAGTTTCAACTTCCGGAGATTACCCGCAAGGTGCTCCCCCGCAATCGGGTATAATTCCCGCATTAGACAATCATCTACTGCGACAAAAGGAGACAGGATGGCCGCGACTATCCCGGCTGTACGGGAAGACCAGGATTTTCAAACCCAAAACGTCTTGAGCATCGCCTGGGGGCACTTCACCCACGACACCTACTCCGCTTTCGTGGCGCCGCTGCTTCCTTTGCTCATCGAGAAGTTGTCTCTCTCGCTGACGCTGGTAGGGACGCTGACCGCCATTTCGCAATTGCCCGCGGTGCTCAACCCCTTCATCGGCTATCTGGCTGACCGGGTCAATGTGCGCTGGTTCATCGTCCTGGCTCCGGCGGCTACGGCCACCTTTGCCAGTTTGTTGGGATTGATGCCCACCTACTCGGCCGCGGCGGTGCTCCTGCTGGCAATGGGAGTCAGCGTAGCGGCGTTCCACGCCCCCGCGCCGGCCGCCATCGCCCGCATAGCGGGACACAGCACCGGCAAAGGGATGAGTTGGTTCATGGCCGCCGGGGAGATGGGCCGCACCCTGGGGCCGCTCCTGGCCGTTTGGGCTGTCTCCGCATGGACGCTGGAAGGGATGTGGCCGGTGATGCTCCTGGGGTGGGCAGCCAGCGGAATACTCCTGTGGCGGCTGCAAGGGGTAGACGTACAACCCCCGAAGCAGGAGAGTATCCGCCCCATTCTCTCGCACATGGGACGCGTCTTCCTGCCTCTGATGTTCGTCGTTTTGTTCCGCAACATGCTGGCCGTGGAGGTGGGCACATACATGCCCACCTTTCTGCGGCAGCGAGGAGCGGCGTTGTGGCTGGCCGGCGGAGCGCTTTCCATTCTGGAGGCTGCCGGTGTAGTCGGAGCGCTCGTCAGCGGGCCATTGAGCGACAAACTGGGGCGCAGGACCGTATTGGGCGGGGCGATAGGCAGCGCAGCGCTCCTCATGCTGGCCTTCTTGCGCGTTCAGGGCTGGGTGATATTCCCCCTTCTGCTGGCGCTGGGTTTTACGACTCTCTCCACGCAGCCGGTTTTCCTTTCCCTGATTCAGGACCACTTTCCCGAGCACCGGGCAGTCGCCAACGGAACGTACATGTCGGTTTCTTTTTTATTGCGCAGCGTGGCCTTGTTCCTGGTAGGCGTGCTGGGAGACCACCTGGGGCTGGAAAGCACATACGTTATAGGGGCGGTGGTGGCGCTGCTGGCGCTGCCCGCCTTGTGGCTCCTTCCACCTGAAAAACACGTTGAGGGGGCAAAATGAGCGTTTTACTGGTTGCCGGAACGATTGCCCTGGCGATTTTCACCCAAAGTTTTTCGGGGTTTGGGTTTGCGCTGGTCTCCATGCCGGTCATCACACCCATTCTGGGGTTGAAAATCAGCGCCCCGCTGATAGCCCTGTTGGGCGTGACAGCCGAGGTCGTCTTGCTGGTGTACTTTCGGGAGGCGCTCACCTTTCGGGAGATGGGACACCTGATTGTTGCCTCGTTGTTCGGCACCATCATCGGAGTGACCGCCCTGCGGCTGGTGCCGGAGCGGGTGTTGCTACCCGGCCTGGGAATCGTCATTGCGGGGTATGTGCTCTACAACTGGCTGCGCTTTCCCCTGCCGGGCATGGATTCCCCAGGGTGGGCCTGGCTCCTGGGGGGGCTTTCGGGGGCGCTGGGGGGGGCGTACAACACTTCGGGGCCGCCGGTCATCATGTACGGACACGCCCGCCGCTGGGAACCGGAGCAGTTCAAAGGGAATCTGCAAGGTTTTTTCTTCATCAACAACATCTTCGTCATCACGGGACACGCTATCAACGGGAATTTCACCCCCGAGGTGTGGCATAATTACTTGCTGGCGCTCCCTGCCCTGGCCGTGGGCATTTGGGGCGGACTGGCGTTAGGACGCAAGATTGATTCCAACCGCTTCCGACAGGTGGTGCTGGGGATGCTCTTCATCCTGGGAGTTCGCCTGATTTGGAGCGGGTGAACGTTCTTCCAGGAGACAGGTCATATGGATTTTGAAATCGCGGGCAACACTTTACAGGCCTGGGGGCTGGCGTTGGGGACAACGCTCATCCTGTGGCTGGGATTGGAACTCATCAAACATCTGGCTTCGCAGCGTGCACGCGCCTGGGCGCAGCGCACCGTCCACACCTGGGATGATTTGCTGGCTGACCTGATAGACCGAATCGCCTGGTGGATGCTGCTGGTAGTTGCCATCTACGCCGGAATCCAGTGGTTGAGGCTGCCGGACGGATTGCACGCCTGGCCAGGCATCATGCTCAGAGCGGCTTTGTGGATGCAAGCAGGGTTGTGGGGGGTAGTGCTGATAGACAAATGGGTGCAGAATCGCATCCACAAAGAGATGG
>DRKV01000062.1 GCA_011051635.1 Chloroflexota bacterium
GCACCGCTTCCTACGAAGCCCTGGACGATGTGACCCTGCAGTGGACTGGCCTGCCCGGCTACAAAGATGCCACCTACTTCCTCAATATGTGGACTCCTTACCCCGAACACCTGTGGGGGCAGTTCACGCCCGCCGAATTGGTTGAGGCTGAGGAATCTTCCCTGCGCCCGACCGGCTGGGGCCCCTACATTATTGACGAATGGGTGAAGGGTGACCACATCTCCCTGCACAAGAACCCCAACTACTTCCGCGCCAGCGAAGGCCTCCCCAAGTTCGACAACCTGGTGTACCGCTTCGTGGGTGAGAACTCCAATGCCAACATCGCCGCCATCCTCTCCGGCGAGTGCGACATCGTTGACCAGACCTCTGGCCTCGACGACCAGAGCGAACTGCTTCTCGAACTGCAAGCCTCCGGCCAGGTTCAGGCGACTTTCGTGACCGGCACCGTGTGGGAACACGTGGACTTCGGCATCCAGCCTGTGGGCTATGACGATGGCTACGACCCCGCCACCGACCGCTATGACTTCTTCAGTGACGTGCGCGTCCGCCAGGCGATTGCCATGTGTATGGACCGCCAGCAGGTTGTAGATACCGTGCTCTACGGTCAGTCTGTGGTTCTCGATACCTACCTGCCGCCGCAACACCCCCTCTTCAACGCCAACGTCAAACACTACGACTACGACCCCGAAGCCGCCAAGGCCCTTCTGGCTGAAGCCGGCTGGACGGACACCGACGGCGATGGCGTCCTCGACAAGGACGGCGTGCCCTTCGAGGTGGCGTACGAAACCACCACCGCTGCCCTGCGCCAGCAGGTCACCCAGATTATCGCCCAGTCGCTCTCCGAGTGCGGCATCAAAGCCAACTTGCAGTACTACCCCGCTGGCGAATGGTTCGCCGATGGCCCCGACGGCAAACTGTTTGGTCGCCGCTTCGACTTGGGTGAATTCGCCTGGCTGACCGGCGTGGAACCGCCCTGCGACCTGTGGATTACCGATGGTATCCCCGGCCCCGATGACGGAACCTGGACTTCCATCATGACCGGCGAAGAAGGCCTGACCTTCCCCAACGGTTGGGGCGGCTGGAACGACTCTGGTTACCACAACGCCGAGTACGACAAGACCTGCTTGGGCGCCCTTCAATCGCTGCCCGGTGAACCTTCCTACGACGAACTGCACCTCAAGGCCCAGGAAATCTTTGCCAACGAATTGCCCGTTGTGCCTCTCTTCCTGCGCTTGAAACTGGCGGCCACTCGCCCCGATATGTGCGGCTTCATCATGGACCCGACCGCCAACAGCGAAATGTGGAACATCGAAGAGTTCGGCTACGGCCCGCTCTGCGAGCAGTAATTCCGAATTCCGTTGCAACAACCAGGAGGGGCTGCTCCGGCAGCCCCTCCTGCCTTTGTAGGGATGATTGTTGGCAAGGCCGACTTTTGCTCATAGTGAGAAAAGGTCAGCCTTGCCAAAAGCCATCCAATAGCGCGGAACAGTTCTGGAAAATCATTACAGATGCATCCCTCATGATATAATTCTGCCCGCTTTTTGTATCGCGGCAATGAACTTTTCCCCTTATTTGCTGGTAATAGTTGGTAGTGAGAAAGGCCTGCTGTGCGAATGCTGCATGGCGATATAAACCGCTAATATCTACCGGCCACTGGCCTTCGCATCCAAAGAAAAGAGCCGGTTCCCTGGCGGAAAGGAGAAGACCGTTTTGAGAAAGGAGTTGCGAGCCGATGACTAATTACTTGATACGGCGCACCTTCCAGATGATACTGGTGGTGTTGTTGTCCTCGCTGGCTATTTATGTTTTGTTGAATGTGGCCCCCGGAGGCCCCCTTTCAGGGATTCGTCTCTCGGCGGACCGCAAAAGCCGCGTCAGCGATACGGACATTGCCCGTCTGGAGGCCTATCTGGGATTAGACAAGCCAATGATGCTGCGTTACATCGTCTGGCTGGTGGGCGACGACTGGCTGGGGGCCGATTGGATGTATGTCGGTGTGAAACAGTATTCCCGTGAAAAAATGGGGCGCAATGGCAAACCCATGACCACCTTGAACCGGGATACGGGGGAACGAGAGCCGGTTATGGAGTACTTCCGCTTCTGGGCTGACCCTGGTGTGGCTCTTCTCAACCCTGGATATCAGTTGTGGGTGTGGGGAGAAAAAATTGATGACACGCATTTTAAGGCTGAACGTATTCGGGTAAAACCCCCGGCAACAGCAGACCGCCCTGATGACATCGTGATTGCCGGTTCGGTCTTCGCCGGGCACGGCCCCGTGGTGGAGATTGCCGACCTCAATAACAATCATTATTTCATCGAAACCGACCAGAATACGCAATTTGAATTCCCCGAGGGAGAAGGTCTGCCGCGCCCCGAAGATGGCCGCTGGGTGGATGTCTCCTGGTTGTTTGGGGCGCACGGCATTTTGGGAAAGTATGCCGGTTTCCACGGCGACAGCCATGGAATCTTGCGCGGCGATTTCGGTTTCTCCTGGAAACTCTCTCCCTCTCAACCGGTTACCAGCCTCATCAAGAGCCGCTTGGGCAACACCGTCCTTTTGATGACCACGGCCTCCCTGATTTCGCTCCTGATTGCTATCCCCATTGGCATCTATTCTGCCGTCCATCAATACAGCAAGGCGGATTATATCTTCACCACCTTCGCCTTCTTTGGCTCGGCTATGCCCGTCTTCTGGTTCGGCTTGATGCTTATCCTGGTGTTCTCTTATCAATTCAAAAACTGGGGATTGCCATATATGCCATCCGGGGGGGTGACGTTGGTGCGCGCCGCACCTCCTGGAAGCCTGGAGGCTACCCTCAACATTGTGCCCGGCAGCCTTGTAGACCGCCTCATCCACATCATCATGCCGGGGGCTATGTTGAGTTTGCTCTATATGGCGGGCTGGAGCCGCTACATGCGCGCTTCCATGCTGGAAGTCTTGCGGCAGGACTATGTGCGTACCGCTCGCGCCAAGGGCCTCGTGGAGCGCATGGTTATCCTCAAGCACGCGATGCGCAATGCGCTGGTCCCCATTATCACCATCGTGGTCTTTGAAATTCCGGGTATTTTCGGGGGCGCGACCCTTACGGAGACGGTGTTCTCCTATCCCGGGATTGGGCGTCTCTATTTCGATGCACTGGGTGGTAACGACTGGCCTGTAGTTATGGCAATCCTGTTCATTACCGCTATCCTGGTGGTCATCGCTACCCTTTTGGGCGATATTCTCTACACCATTGTTGACCCCCGC
>DRKV01000063.1 GCA_011051635.1 Chloroflexota bacterium
CCGGGACGAAATTCAAAGCGCTGTTCGCGCTGGTTGAACCAACTCAGGCCGGTGACGTCGGTGGGCAGCAGGTCGGGGGTGAACTGGATGCGGCGGAAGGAGCAGCCCAGCGAGGCGGCCAGCGCCCGTGCCAGGGTGGTCTTGCCCGTGCCGGGGACGTCTTCGAGCAGGACGTGCCCTTCGCACAGCACGGCGACCAGGGTGAGGTTGATGACTTCGTCTTTGCCGACGATGACTTTCTGCACGTTTTCCCGCACGCGGCGGGCGGTTTCGGGGATAGGGGGCATGGGGGGAGTGAATGGGTGATTGGGTGATTGGGAAGTGGGGGTGATTATACCGCGGGGGAGGCACGTATCACGTATCACGTACCAAGTGCCACGTATCACGTACCAAGTGTCACGTGTCACGTGCGGGGTGCGATGTGCGGGGTGCGACGTACTCCGTACCCTGTGCGTTGTACCTTGTACCCCCATCCCATCACCCCATCATCTCATCATCTCCCCAATCCCCAATCCCTGCCCCTCCCAATGATATAATCCGCCCCATGAAAACCGACCTGCCCGCCATCGTCGCGATTGACGTCGAAACCACCGGCCTGGATTCCAACAAGGACGCCATCATCGAAATCGGCGCGGTGCGCTTCCGCGGGCCGGTGGTCGAGGAGGAGTGGAGCACGCTCATCAATCCGGGGCGGCCTATTCCCGCTTTCATCAGCCGATTGACCGGCATCCGCGATGAGATGGTGGCCGGCGCGCCCGGTCTGCGGGAAGTGTACGCCGATTTGCTGGATTTCGTCGGCGAAGCCCCCCTGCTGGGGCACAACGTCAAGTTCGATTTGGCCTTTCTGCGCCGCCCGGGGGGGATGCTGGGCAATCCAGCGATTGACACTTACGAGATGGCCGCCATTTTGATGCCGCGGGCCGGACGCTACAAACTGGGGGCGCTGGCCGAGGCTCTGGGCATCGAACTCCCCGCCACGCATCGCGCTCTGGACGACGCCCGCGTGACGCATCTCCTGTTCCTGCAACTCTTCGAGATGGCGCAGGACTTGCCGCTGAAACTGCTGGCCGAAATCGTGCGCCAGGGGACGCAACTGGACTGGAACGGGCTGTGGCCTTTCCGGGAAGCGCTGCGCCTGCGGGGGAGGAAACCCATCCACGCGCGGGCCGCCTCAAACGCAGGTCCGCTCTTCCCACAACGGCGGGGAACATCCCAAAGGCCGCTCAATCCCCCGCCGGAGCATCCCGTCCCCCTGGATATCGAAGAAGTGGTCGGCCTGCTGACCCCCGGCGGGGCTTTCGCCCGTCATTTCCCCCACTTCGAGCATCGTCAGGAACAGGTCGCCATGCTGGAAGCCGTGGGACGGGCTATCAGCGAGGGGCGGCATCTGCTGGTGGAGGCCGGGACGGGGACGGGGAAATCCATCGCCTATTTGCTGCCCGCCGCGCTGTGGGCGGTGCAGAACAACACCCGCGTGGTAGTCTCTACCAACACCATCAACCTGCAAGACCAGTTGCTCAACAAAGACATCCCCGACATCCGGGCCGCGCTGGGATTGGAGAGCCTGCGGGCGGCAGTGCTGAAGGGACGCAGCAATTACATCTGCCCGCGCCGTCTGGAGAACCTGCGCCGCCGCGGGGCCGAGACCACCGACGAACTGCGGGTCATGGCGAAGGTGCTGGTGTGGATGCAGGAGAGCGTCAGCGGCGACCGCACCGAAATCAATCTCAACGGGCCTGCCGAGCGCGAGGTGTGGAGCCGCATCTCCGCCGAGGACGAGGGCTGCACGGCGGATACCTGCCTGAAGCGCACGGGAGGAACCTGCCCCTTTTACCGGGCGCGGCAGGCCGCCCAGAGCGCCCACATCCTGATTGTCAACCACAGCCTCCTGCTGGCCGATATGGCCGTGGGGAGCCGCGTCCTGC
Source organism: Chloroflexota bacterium (assembly GCA_011051635.1). Classification (GTDB taxonomy): domain Bacteria; phylum Chloroflexota; class Anaerolineae; order Anaerolineales; family DRKV01; genus DRKV01. Next base: position 1,926 of record DRKV01000063.1, read on the forward strand.
CGGAGTACGCCCACGTCATCATTGACGAGGGGCATCACCTGGAAAGCGCCATCACCAGCGCCCTGAGCGTGCAAATCACCGCCTGGGACATCGAGCGCCTGATTCGGGAACTGGGGAGCACCCGCACGGGGCAACTTTCCCGCCTGCTCAAACTGGGGGATGAGATTTTGCAGCCCAGCCAGGGGGCGGCGCTCAACCATCTGGCCGAACAGGCCACCACCGCCGCCTTCCACTTCCAGAATTACGTCAAGCAGTTTTTCGGAGTGCTGGACCAGTTCCTGTACGAGATGCGCTCCGGGCAGCGGATGGGGGCTTACGGGCAGCAGGTACGCATTCTGCCCGCCACGCGCACCCAACCGGCCTGGCTGGACGTAGAAACCACCTGGGAGGAGGCCGTGCAGCGCTACCGCCCGCTGGAAGATGTGCTCGGTCAACTGGTCAAGGCCGCCGGAGAGATGGCCGAGAGCGAACTGGAGGAGATGGAAGACACTTTCAGCGCCTTCAGCAATCTCCACAACCGCCTGCACGAGGCCTACGCCACCATCGAGGAACTGGTCTTCCAGCCTCAGCCCGACCGCATTTACTGGGTGGAGTTACGCAACGACCGCCGCGGCCTGAAAATCAACATCGCCCCCCTGCACACCGGCCCCCTGATGGAAAAATACCTGTGGCACGAGAAGGAATCGGTCATCGTCACTTCGGCCACCCTGACCGCGGCGGGGGAGTTCGATTACATCAGGAACCGCCTCTACGCCGTGGATGCCGAGGAACTGGCTCTCGGCTCCCCCTTCGATTACGAGACCTCCGCCCTGCTCTACATCCCCAAAGACATCCCCGAACCCGGAGACCGCCACGGGCATCAGCGCGCCCTGGAGCAGGGGCTGATTCACCTGGGGAGGGCGGTCGGCGGGCGGACGCTGGTGCTCTTCACCTCCTACGAGCAGTTGAAGCGCACCTCCCGCGCCATCCGCCCCGTGCTGGACCGTTACGGTATCAGCGTGCTGGAACAGGGAGAGGGGGCTTCCTCCCATTCCCTGCTGGAGACGTTCCGCCGTAGTGAGCAAGCCATCCTTTTGGGGACCCGCGCCTTTTGGGAGGGGGTGGACGTGCCCGGAGAGGACCTCTCCGTTCTGGTGATTGTCAAACTGCCCTTCGATGTGCCCTCGGACCCGATAGTCGCCGCCCGCTCGGAGACTTTCGAAGACCCCTTCTACCAGTACGCCATCCCGGAGGCCATCCTGCGCTTCCGCCAGGGCTTCGGGCGGCTCATCCGCACCCGCCAGGACCGCGGCGTGGTGGTCATCATGGACAAGCGCGTCCTTACGAAACGCTACGGCAAACTGTTCCTCGAATCCCTGCCGGAATGCACCGTGCGGGTGGACAGTCTCCACAACCTGCCGGAGGCCGCGGCGCAGTGGCTGGGTATGTAAATCCGCGAATGGACACGAATAAAGTGTGAAAGTTTGCAAGTTTGCAAGTTTGCAAGTGTGAAAGTGTGAAAGTAGGCAAGTGTGAAAGTACAGGGTACA
>DRKV01000064.1 GCA_011051635.1 Chloroflexota bacterium
TCTCAGCGCCGTCTCCGGCATCTTCCACGCTTACTACACCATCATGCTCGCCCCGCCGCTGGGCGCGCTGGTGGGGACGGTCTTCGCCCGCCTGTACCGTCGGGGCGCGCCGCGGGCGGATGCAGCGCTCGTGCTCCTGAGCGCCCTCACCCTGGCCTTCCAGACCTTCGCAGCCCGGCAGTACGGCCTCACCGGGGCGGGGATGCTTCTCCCGTGGGCGCTGCTGGGGATGGGGCTGACCCTGCGGCGCAAACGCGCCCGGATGTACGCCCTGACCCTGGCGGCCCTGCTGCTCGTGCCCGCTTACTGGAGCGTGAAGACGGTGACGGGGATGCCCGACAGCCACCTGCCGACGGCCTACCTGGGGGAAGTGGAGACGGACTCCCTTCGGAAGGCTCCCGCGCCCCAAAATTTGGCCTCGCCCCTGGTGGATTTCCTGCAAAGCCACACCCGCGGGGTGCGCTACCTGGCAGCGGTGCCCTCCTCCCAACAGGGAGCGGCGCTGGTGCTCGCCACCGGCAGGCCGGTGCTCTACATGGGCGGCTTCAGCGGACAGGATGCGGTGGTCTCCGCCGCCGATTTGCAGGCGATGGTCGCCCGCGGGGAGTTGCGCTACGTGCTCTACGGCAGGGAACGGGGGAACAAGGGGGAGATTGCCGCCTGGCTGGAGGCATCCTGCCGGGTGGTGGAGGGCGTTTCCGTGGGGCAGGGCGGCCCCGACCGGGGAATGCAGTTGTACGAATGCGGGCGGTGAGAGTACAATTTGAGAGACGCGCTTCCGTTGCACCCTCGCCAAGTTGCACCCACCTCAAAAAGGAGACCCCATGCCTTCCACGCCCGATTACTCCCCTGAAAACCGGGAGGCGGCCTTTGCCGCTTTCCGCGCGCAACACCCCTGTTATGAGGATACCCGCATCCTGGACGATTTACGCTCCCGCGAGTACGCCCGCCTGGACGCTCTCGACCAGGTTTACCTGGACTACACCGGCAGCGGCCTGTACGCCCTCTCGCAGTTGCGCCGACACATGGCGCTGCTCGAAGAGGGCGTTTTTGGTAATCCACACTCCAAGAATCCCACTTCGCTGGCAATGACCCACCTCGTGGAGCAGGCGCGGGAGTACGTCCTGCGCTTCTTCAACGCCTCACCGGAGGAATACGTCGCCATCTTCACCCCCAACGCCAGCGGGGCGCTCAAACTGGTGGGCGAGGCCTATCCTTTCGCCCCCGGGGGACGCTTCTTGCCCGCCTACGACAATCACAACTCGGTCAACGGAATCCGCGAGTTCGCGCGGGCAAAGGGAGCGGAGGTCACTTACCTGCCTACCGTCCCTCCGGAACTGCGTCTCGACTCCAAACGGCTGCGCGCCGAACTGGAACACACCCAGCCGGGCAGCCACAATCTCTTCGCTTACCCGGCGCAATCCAACTTCAGCGGAGTTCAACACGCGTTGGAATGGATTGCAGAAGCCCGCGCCCAGGGCTGGGACGTCCTGCTGGATGCTGCCGCTTTCGTGCCCACCAACCGCCTCGACCTGGGACGCTGGAAGCCTGATTTCGTGCCGCTCTCGTTCTACAAGATGTTCGGCTACCCCACAGGGGTCGGCTGCCTGCTGGCCCGCAAGGAGGCGCTGCAAAAACTGCGCCGTCCCTGGTTTGCGGGCGGCACGATTTCGATTACCTCCGTCCAGGGGGAGGGCTGGCATTACCTGCTGGAAGGCGCGGCCGGCTTCGAGGACGGCACGGTGAACTTCCTCAACCTGCCGGCGGTGGAAATCGGCCTGCATCACATTGCCAAAATCGGCATCGGCACTATCCACGAGCGGGTAACCTGTCTGACGGATTATCTCCTGCGCCAGATGAGCGCCCTGCGCCACAGCAACGGCGCGCCGCTGGTGAAAATCTTCGGGCCTGCCGATACCACGGCCCGCGGCGGCACAATTGCTTTCGTTCTCAATGACCCCGAAGGAATCCGCCTGGATTACCGCAAGGTGGAGGCTCTTGCCAACCGGGAAAACATCTCCCTGCGGACGGGCTGCTTCTGCAACCCCGGCAGCGGCGAAATCGCCCACAACCTGACCCGTGAGGAGATGGCCGCCATCTTCGGGCGCGATGAGCCGGTGGATTTCGAGACCTTTTACGAGTGGTCGCGGCGGGAATACGGGCGCGCTCCCGGCGCTATCCGCATCTCCCTGGGGATTGCTACCAATTTTGCGGATGTCTACCGCTTCATGCGCTTCCTGGCGAGTTTCGTAGACAAGCCCCACACGGCCCTCCACAAGGTGCAGGTGGAATATCCGATGTACGACCTGTTGCGCGACAGCGCTTGAGAGCAGAGGGGACAGCGTTTTCGGGTGTTTTTCGGGCGTAAAGCGCCCGAAAAACACCCCTCAGGTACTTCGCCTGCCGGCACAGGGGGCAGAAATCACTTCCACATCGGCCTTCATCCAGCGGAGCGGGCACTCAGGATGCGCGGCGCTGGAGCAAGGAGTCGTATTTGCGGCGGACTTCGCGGATGTCATCCCACATCAGGGCCTTGGGGCCGCCGGGGGCGCGGGAGGGATTCCGCAGCAGGTAGGAGGGATGGAAAATGGGCATCACCAGCCGCCCCTCTACGGTATGCCACTGGCCGCGCAGGCGGGTGATACCCCGCTTCCCCAGCACGGACTGGCAGGCCACGTTGCCCGTCAGGAGCACAATCCAGGGGTCCATCAGGCGCATGATGGCGAAAACGTAAGGGCGGTAGTAGGCGATTTCTTCGGCGGTGGGGGCGCGGAAGGCCTTGCCGTTTTCCCCCGGCGGCATCCGAAAGACCGAATTGGTGATGAAAACGTCCTCTTCGGGGTCGAAATCCACGGCGCGCAGGATTTTATCCAGCAACTGGCCGGCGCGTCCCACGAAGGGCCTGCCCTGGATGTTTTCCTGCGGCCCCGGCGCTTCGCCCACGAGCAGGATTTTGGCCTGCGGGTTGCCGCGGCTGATGACCACCTTCGTGCCCGCCTCGGCCAGCGGGTCGTCGGTCATGGCGCGCAGGGCGGCGAAGACATCCTCCAGCGTGCGGTAATCTTTCCCCGGAGCGGGCTGTTGTTGATGGAAAAGGTCGTAGGTCATGGCGGTTTTCCGGTTGATGGTGGGGATGGATGCCGCCATTGTACCCGATATTTCCCCGCGAACGCAGAAGACCCGACGGGTTTCGCAAACCCGTCAGGGCCTGGTCGACCGGCAAACCCCGTGCTGGACGCGAATGACGCTGATGCCCGCTGATTGGCGCGGAAAGCGAATGTCTGCAACGGTTGTATCTCGTGCCGCCGGCGCGGGGGACTGGAAGTCCCCCGCTGGGAGGGGGGAAGTCCGCTCTGCGGACTTGAGAGCATCAGGGCAGGGGTTCCAGCCCCGCCCGCAAGGACGGTGCTGACGCCTGACCGCTGGCACCTGATTGCTGACCGCTCCCCGCGCGGTTTGACAAAGGGTCTCCGATGGTATAAAAATAAGGAAGTCTGACTGACGTCCCGCGCCGCCTGAAGCCTGGCGGCGCGGGGTGTGAATATCCTTTTGCACGGGACGCCGGGCGCTCTGGCCTGGATGCTCCCCTATGAAAAAGAGAAACTCTGCTGATGACCACACCAATCCGAACCTACCTGAAACAAATCGCCGACCTGACCCGCCGCGGCGACGCCCGCGAGGAATCTTTCTACCCGGCGTTGAAAGACCTGCTGGAATCCCTGGCCGCCGCCCAGGGAACACCCGCCGCCGTGACCGTGCTGCCCAAGCAGACCGAAGCCGGCAACCCCGATTTCCGCATCTGGGACGGGGCGTATCAGGTCATCGGCTACATCGAAGCCAAGAAACCGGGCGCCAATCTGGAACGCATCGAAACTTCGGAGCAGTTGAGGCGCTACCGCAGCACCTTCCCCAACCTGATTCTGACCGATTTTTACGAATTTCGTCTCTACCGTGAAGGGGAACTGCTGGAGCGCGTTTCCATCGGGCGGCCTTTTGTGGCGAAAAAACTGAAGGCCAAAGTTCCGCTGGAAAACGCCGAAGCCTTTTCCGCCCTGATACGGCGGTTTTTGGGCTTTTCGCTCCCGCCGGCCTTCGACGCCGAAACGCTGGCGGTGGAACTCGCCA
>DRKV01000065.1 GCA_011051635.1 Chloroflexota bacterium
CTCGACCTGCACCCGCACCGTCTGCCCCTCTCCGGATTTCACCAGCACCATCCCGCGGAGGTGCTGCACTGCCACACGCTTCCCTTCTGCCAGGGAGTATTCACGCTCCAACGTCGCTCCTGTATTCGTCATCGCTATCTCCTCATAAAACCGGAAACTTCTGGCTCTCCGCGAAGAAGTGGGGCAGGGTCAGCGAGACCTCCGAGACCGTATCGGCCTGCCCCCTCTGCGCCGCAATCCCGGAGGTCCTTCTCCAACTTACCGTCACAAGTCGGCTGCCGGGGGCTGGACGCGGGGCGTATTTTCGCTTCTCTTTACGCCTCTGCGCCCCGGCGTTGCAACGCCCGCGCGGAGCGGAGCAATTGCCTTACCCAACTCACCCACCTGCAAACCTGCCCACTTGCCACTTTCCTCACTCGATGAAAATCTCCACGTGCTCGCCGTCTTCCTCGTCTATGACATCCACGATTTTGCCCATGTCGCCTTGCTGGAGCATTTCGCTCAACTGCGAGAGGTCAATGTCGGCCACTTCGGGGGCGAACTGCGCCCCGATTTGCAGCCCCCACTCCATCAGGCCCAACGGGATGTTGATGGTGGCTTTGGAGCGTCCGCTTTTCACGTCGCTGACCCGCACCCGGAACCAGCGGCCTTTCAAGAGTTTCTTGGGCAGCCGTCCCGCAGTTTTGGCCTTCTCCCCTGCCGCCGGAGAACCGGCGGAGAGGGCATCCAACAAACGCGCCCCTTCTTCGGCGCTGATTTTACCATCCTGCACCATTTGCAAAATGCGGATGCGTTCTTCGGTTGTTGTCGTCATGGTTACACCTCCGGTAGATTTTTTGTGTGTAGCAGGGACAGATTTTGACTGATGGCGTCCCTTCCTGACCTTCCCCCAAAGGGGGAAGGGAGCAGGGACTGGCTCTCCCCCCTCGGGGAGAGATGCCCGCAGGGCGGGGCCTGGCTCTCCCCCCCGTGGGGGGAGAGGTCCGCAGGACAAATGTCCACAGGACAGAGGGGGGACGCGTCGGGCAGTTTTGACTGCTACCCGCCCTCCAGCCGCCGCATGGCTTCATCGAAGGAGATTTCGCCTTTTTCCAAAGCATCCAGGACACGCTGGCGTTCCTCGGCGTCGGGTACGGTGGCCTCCTGATACGATTCATCTTCCTCCGCATCCAGCCCCGGCTCGTACCCCAGCGCCCGAATGATGGCCTGAAGCCGATTGCGTAAGGTGGGGTAAGAGAGTTTCATTTCTTTCTCCATGTGTTTGAGTTTCCCTTCGTTGCGGATGAAGACCTCCAGAAAGTGAAGTTGCTCTTTCGTCAGGTCGCTGAAGGGATGGGGGGGCGGAGCGAAGCGCCCCTCGAAAACGGTGTCACAGGCGCGACATTGCAAGCGGGTGACGATGATTTCTCCGCCGCAGAGCGGGCATTGGTCTGGTACGGTCAACATGGGCGGCTCCTTCCGGTAGTTGGTCTCGGTTGTAAAGATGCGCATCTAAAAACCTAAGAACATTGTACACGAATTTTTCGTTTTGTCAATAGTGTCTTTAGAAAAACAAAACCAACCTGCCCAGGCAGGTTGGTTTTCCTAATCATCGGATGGTGATTTCGCAAGGGGGGCAGCCGCCGGGCCAGATTTTCATCAAGGCAATTCCAGATAGTCTTCCTCTTGAGCGTTGGGCTCAAATGGTGTAATCTATGAACAAACCCACCGATGCGAGGAAGAGAGATGGAAAAATTTGCTCAACCTGGAGATTTCTGTCCAAATGAAGCCTGCCCAGATTACGGCAAGGTTCAGAACGACCAACAACGGAACCTTCAGAAATTTGGTAAGACGCGCAAAGGCATACAGCGTTACCGATGCACAACTTGCGGGAAGACCTTTACCGAAACGTACGGAACGATCTTCTACGGCAAGCGCACAGCGGAGCATGAAATTCTGGAGTCGCTGGCTTTACTCGCCGAAGGCAACCGTATCAGCACAGTGGCACGCGTAAAGGGGCATAAAGAAGACACCATTCTGAAGTGGCTGCGGGAGGCAGCCAGGCATGCGGAACAAATTGAAGACGTGCTGATGGCTGAATTCAGAGTTCAACGCGGGCAGATAGACGCCTTGTGGGCCTATGTACGCAACAAAGGGGGTAAAAAAACTATCCCGAGACCGAAGAGAGCGGTCAGTTTTGGCGCTCAACCCTGATGGATATGGATAGTCGTCTGCGAGTGGCCCGCGGCATTGCCAAAGATGAAACCCAAGCCAGTGCAGAAGTTTTTCGTATCCTGAAACGGCGAGGGCATCCAGACAGCCCCCCGCCAACCATTTCAGACGGCTGGGGTGGAATCGACGAAGCCATGGTCGAAGTTTATGGCTGTGTACCAGAATACAGTGGCCGTGGACGGCCACCAACCCGCAAAAAACCAGGCGCAGGCTGGAGGTATCTACAAATGGTGAAACAGCGAGATGAGCGGGGTCGGTTTCAAGGGACAAAGCTGCGCGTGGTCTTTGGGACACGCTCTGAAGTGGTTGCTTTGCTGGGAACCAGCACGGCATACATCGAACGCAGTCACCTGACCAGCCGCCTGTTCAATGGTCGTCAGGTGCGTAAAACGCTGGCCTTCTCCAAAGATATCCTGGCCTACCGGGCTTCAGCAATCTGGGAAGACGGTTACTACAACCTGGTGCGCCCTCACAAGAGCTTGCGCCTGCCCCTCCAGAATGAGCCACTGCGAAAATGGTTACCTCGTACCCCGGCCATGGCTGCCGGGTTGACCGACCATATCTGGACTGTTAAGGAACTGTTGACGACTTTGCCTTTACCAAGAAATGGTATCAACACCTAAGAGGGGGACCATCCAATTCCAGAGCATATTGGAAAGCCCTGGGGGTAGAGGAAGGCATTGCCTTCCCCTACCCTGCCTCCGGCAAATTCATCTCAGGGCAATTCCGGTGTGGGGGAAGGCTTTGGTTCGGCAGGAATCAAACTGGCGCTGGCGGCCTGCTCGCTGGCGGTCACCACCTGCCCGTAACGCTCCAGCGTGCCGCGGTAGGGAGCGCCGCCGCGGCGCGTCACCCATCCGCCCATCGTAAAGGGGATAGGTCCGTCGGCCAGTATCCACTCCCCGTTGTACTTGCGGGCGATGTGGATGTGGGTTCCGGTGGTGTGCCCCCCTTCGCAGGAGGGATGCCCCACCGGGTCGCCGGCCTTGAGCGCGGCTCCCAGCGCGGCGCGTCCCTCGGTTGCCACGTGCAGGTAGAAGACCACCCAGCCGGTGTGACCGTCGCCGTCCCCGTCCAGGTCGAGTTCCACGATGCCGGTCTCCGAGCGGGTGACTATACCGTCGGCCACAGCCTCCGCCCACTGGTCGGATTTCTGGCATCCGCTGGCGGTGGAGGGAGGGGCGAAATCCACGGCGGCCCAGGGCTGCCCCGTCCCCCAGGCGGTATGCGGCGCGCCCGTGTACGCCCATACCTCCGTGGCATCGTAGGGCAGGCGCATCTCCGGTTGGGTGAGGCTGCCGGGAATGTGGGGAATATCGGCCCTCCACGGGTCGCCGAAGAGAGCCGCATAGGTGGCCGCGAAGCCTTCGGGAGCGGTAGCCGCCCAAAAGTCGGTTTGCGGCTCCAGGGCATTGAAAAGGACCTGCAACCCCACGGTGGCGGCGTTCTGCCAGGGGTCGGGGCGCTCTCCTCTCCCGTCGGGATGGACGAGTTCCACCGGCAGACCGGCCCGCCAGCGGTAGTACCCGTCGTTCAGGCGGTCGGCAGCCCAGACGAGTTGCAGATACACCCCGCGGTGGCTGCGTTCCTCGTAGCGCAGGGGATAATCCGCCCACGCGCCGGGGTCGGGCTGGGTCAGCGCCCCGGACTGGTATTCCAGAAGGGCGAGCAGCAGCCGCGGACTGAGGCTGAAGTTTTGCGCCACGTAGTCCACCACCTCGGCCCCGCTGCGGTTGGCTCCCGCGGCGTAAGTGCGGTAATCCTTCAGCCAGCCGCCGGATTGCTCCACGAAGGCGGCGGTGTCGAAACCGCTCTGCGCCGGGCCGTTGACGAAGAGACTGTCGGGCAAAATCCGGTAGGGGCTGCCCCAATCCGGCAGGTAGTAGATGGGGATTTGCATGGGCATCCCCGGCGGCATGGTGGTGGCGCTCTCGGGGATGAAGGGATTAGCGGCCAGGATTTCCCCCACCGTGGTGTTGAAGTGCGCCGCCAGCGCCGGGAGGGTGTCGCCCGTCTGGGCGGTGTAGTCCACCAGTTCGCCGGGCTGGTACTGAGGGCGCGGCGGGTAAGGTGCGGTGCCGGTAGGGCGCGGCGCGGCGACGCTCGGCGTGGCGGCGGCAGGCGTGGGCAGCAGCAGACCGCCCTCCGCGGACGGCGCGCAGGCGGCGAGGAGGAGGGGGAGGAGAAGAAGGAAGCGTTTCACGGGAGAATGGGTGACGGGGGTACAAGGTACAGGGTACGTTGTACGCTGTACGTCGCACCCCGCACGTGACACGTGATACCTGACACGTGATACCCCCTCACGGTATCACCGACCCCCGCGCCCCGTAGGGACTGGCCGTGACGGTGCGGTCGCCGTTGGTGAGACTGCCCTGGTAGGGCTTCTCTCCGAAGTGGGCCTGCCAGCCGCCCAGCACAAAGGGGATTGCGCCATCGGCGGGAATCCACACCCCGTTGTACTTGCGCGCCACGTGGACGTGCGCTCCGCTGGCCGGGCCGCCCTCGCAGGAGGGATGTCCCAGCCGCGCGCCGGGTTTGACATCCGTGCCGACGGGCAGCCTGCCGTCTTCGGCTATGTGCATGAAGAGCAAGGCCCATCCGCTTTGTTCGCAGCCGTCGAAATCCAGGTCGAGCACCAGCGCCCCGTTGGCGGAGCGCGCCACCCGCCCGGCGGCGGGGGCCAGCACCCAGTCCGGCGAGACGGAACAGGCCTCCTCGCCCCGCAGGGTGGGCGCAAAATCGAGAGCCGCCCAGGGGCCGACCCGCGTCCAGGGGGGATGCGGGCCGCCGGTCAGCGCCCAGGGATGCTCGGCAGGGTCGGGAAAGGGCAGGGTCAGTTCGGGCTGCTTCAGGCCGGGGGGCAGGAGGGGCGCGGCGTCTCTCGGCCAGGGGTCGCCGAAGCGGGCGGCGTAAACGCCCAGGAATTCGTTCAGGGCAGCCTCGCCCCCGCCTGGGGGGAGCGCTCCGGCGGCCTCCAGGCGGGAGAAGAGATACCACACCGCGGCGCTGCCCGCGTTCCAGGCCGGATTGGGGAGGGCGAGTTCCAGGGGGGGAGAGCCGAACTGCCGGGCGTAAAAGGCGGCGTTGACCTGTTCCGCGGCCCAGGTGAACTGGCGGTAGAAGCCCTTGTAACGCTCGTCGCGCACCCCCAGGAGGTAGGTTTCGTCCATCTTCTCGCCGCTGTCGCCGTAAACGCAGTGGCAGCGGGATTCGAGCAGGGCAATCAGCAGGCGGGGGTTGACCGAGTTCTCCAGGGCGACGCGGGCCAGCACCTGCGCCGCGGGAGTGCGCCCCGTGCTGGGCAGGTATTGCTCCGCGGCGCTCAACCAGCCTCCCGCAGTTGTGATTTCAGCGGCGGCGTCGAAGCCGCAGGCGCTCGGCCCGTCCACCACCGCCCCGTCGGGGAGCAGGTTCTGGGAGGGGTCGAGGGTGGCCTGCGGGAGGGGCGCGGGAGAAGCGGTCACGGCCTGCGTAGGGGCAAAGGCGGGCGGCAGCGTAGACGCCACCGGCAAAGCCGACCCCCGCGGCTGCAAAAAGGGCAGATTGCAGGCCAGGGTGAAGGCGGCGAGGAGGATGGGAAGTTTGCGTATCATGTGTCACGTATCATGTGTCACGTGGCACGTGGCACTTGGCACATGGCACGTCATGGGTCGTCATCGGTGCGGGTGATGCGCGTGGCGAAGATGCCCAGGGGACTGGCGAGCACCGTCTCGTCGCCGCGGGTCATGTAGCCCTCGTAAGGGGCGTGCCCGGCGTGGACGCGCCAGCCGTCCAGGACGAAGGGAATGGGGCCGTCGGCGGCAATCCATTCGCCGTTGTACTTGCGGGCAAAATGGACGTGCGTGCCGGTGGCGTGGCCGCCCTCACAGGAAGGCTGCCCGATTTTATCGCCCGTCTCCACCCAGGTTCCCAGAGGGATGCGCCCCTTCTCGGCGATGTGCAGGTAGAGCAAAGCCCAGCCGGTCTGTTCGTAGCCGTCGCCGTCCAGGTCGAGTACCACCACCCCGCGCTCGGAGCGCACCACCAGCCCCGGGGCGGAGGCCGCCACCCAGTTGATGGTCGGCGCGCAACCCGATTCCATGCTGCCGGGGGCGAAATCAATCGCCGCCCAGGCCCCGTCACGCTCCCAGGCCCCGTGCGGCCCGCCGGTGAAGCCCCACAACTGGCCGCGCAGGAAGGGCAGGATGAGGGGCGGCTGCTCCAAATCGGGCGGGTAGAGCGGCTCCACCTCCCGCGCCCGCAGCCACAAATCGCCGAACATGCGCTCGTGAGTGGCGATGAAGCCCGTATCGGCATCCAGAGCGGCCTCCCAGGCCGCGCGCCCCGCCCCCTGCGAGAAAAAGTATTGCAGGGCGGCGGTCCCGGCGTTCAGCGAGGGGGCGATGCGGATGATGCTCCCGTCGGCAAAAGTCAGCGCCGTCAAGCGGCCCTCCCGCCAGCCGTAGTAGCCGATGGAAAGTTGGTTGACCGCCCAGACAAGTTGATGGTACAGGTCGCTGTGGTTGGGGTCTTGATAGCCCAGAGGGTAATCGCGCTGCGCCTGGGTGGCGGGCTGCCCCAGCACCCAGCCGGAGCGGTACTCCAGCAGCGCCAGCAGCAGGCGGGGGTTGAGGCTGTTCTCCAGGGCGACACGCTCCACAATCGCCGCTCCGCTCGTCCAGCCGGTGGATTGCAACCACTCGCGGTACGCACTCAGGTAGCCTCCGGCCTGCTCCACGTAAGCCGCGGTATCGAAATCCACCGCCGAGGGGCTGTAAACGAATTCGCTGTCGGGCAGGAGGTGGAAATCGCTGCTCGTGAGGCCCAGTTGGGCGGGGATGATGAGCAATTGGCCGGGAGGCAGCAGCCCCTCGGCGGGCAGGGAGTCGGGGGAGGTGATTTGTTGGGGGAGGACGCCGAAGCGGACGGCTACCACGGGGAGGGTATCGCCCGCCTGGGTGTAGTACAGGATGGGAGGGGCATCCGCGCCCAAAGTGGGTGGCGGAACTACCTTTGGGGTGGCTGCCGTTTCCGGGGTTGGCAGCCCCTCCGAAGACGAGTCCGCTCCCCCGATTCCGCCGCCGGGCGCGGGGGTGAAGAGCCAGTCCAAATCCACCGGGGTCGGCGTCGGGAGGGTAGTCATCCGGGGGGATGCCGCCGGCGGCAGGGCGCACATCATCAAAAAAAGGGGCAGGAGCGCCAGGAGCAGGCGGCGGTCAACGGTGGATTTCATTTTCCTCCGAGCGGCCATTCCAGGCCTCGATAACTTCTCCGTTGCGGCGCAGGTAGCCGTCGTAAGGCACGCCCGTGCCGGAGGAAACCCAGCCGTCCAGGACGAAGGGGAGGTCGCCGTCGGCGGGAATCCACTCGCCGTTGTACTTGCGCGCCAGGTGGAGGTGGGTTCCGGTGGAAAGCCCCCCCTCGCAAGAGGGATGCCCGATGCGCTCTCCGGCGCGCAGGTAGGTGCTGGGATGCACCCGGTCGCGGCTGTCGATGTGCATGTAGAGCACGTCCCAGCCGGTCTGCTCCAGCCCGTCGCCGTCCAGGTCTTGCACCACAGCCCCGTCTTCGGCGCGCACAATCAGGCCGTCGGCCACGGCCACCACCCAGGCGGAGGAAGGCACGCAGCCCAAAGCGTCGCCGGGAGGGGCGA
>DRKV01000066.1 GCA_011051635.1 Chloroflexota bacterium
ACACGCATGGACATTCACACGGACATCATTGCCAACGGGAGTATTGTACGCCCCACCTATGTCGAGGTCAACCTGACGCGCCTGCGGGAGAACTTCGCGGCCATCCGCCGCCGGGTCGGAGGGGCAAAAATCATGTCCATCCTCAAGGCCAACGCCTACGGACACGGCCTGTTGGAGGTGGCTCGCCGCGTGGTGGAATGGGGCGCGACGTACATCGGGGTGGCCGTCCTGGAGGAGGCCCTTCTCCTGCGCCGGGCGGGGATAAGCGCGCCCATCCTGGTGCTGGGCGGCATCTGGGGCAATCAGATTCCCGCCTTCATCGAAAACGACATCACCATCACGGCCTCCTCGGTGGAGAAACTGGAGCAAATCGAGACCGCGGCGGCCTCGATGGGGCGGCGCGCCCGTGTTCACCTGAAAATCGATACCGGCATGGAGCGCATCGGCGTGCATTACTACAGCGCGGAGACCTTGCTGGAGGCTTCCCTGCGCTGCCCGCACGTGGCGGTGGAGGGCATCTACTCCCATTTCGCCAACGCCGATTCCGCCGACCTGACCTCGGCGCGCCTCCAACTGGAGCGGTTTCAGGAGGTGCTGCGCTTTTACGAGCGGCGCGGTCTGCCTTACCCCCTGCGGCACATGGCAAATTCGGGGGCGATTCTGCAACTGCCGGAGGCCACTTTCGACATGGTGCGCCCCGGAATCCTTTTCTACGGCGTGTACCCCTCGGAGGAAGTGCCCCATACGGTGCAGGTAGCCCCCGCCCTGACGTGGAAATCCCGCGTCGTGTATTTCAAAGTGGTCAAGCCGGGACATCCGGTCAGTTACGGGTGGACGTGGCAGAGCGACACCCTGACGCGGGTCGTGACCGTGCCGGTGGGTTACGGCGATGGCTATTTCCGCAGCATGTCCAACAAGGCGCAGGTGCTCATCCGCGGGCGGCGTTACCCCCAGGTGGGGCGGATTTGCATGGACCAGATGGTGGTCAACATCGGGTGGGAGAGCGCCTACAACGGAGACGTGGTCACGTTGATAGGCGAAGATGGCGATGAGCGCATCACCGCCGAAGATTTGGCTGCCTGGGCGGGGACGATACCCTACGAGATTTTGACGAACATCAACACAAGAGTGCCCAGAGTGTACGTCGGGGAAGAAGAGTAGGGGAAAGCACGGATGCGATTTACCCCCAAACCGATTTGCCGAGAAACTGCGCTTCGGCGCTCATGGTAGAATTGCTCTACTACGGAGCAACGATTGTGGAAAAGCAGACGTATGGACAAAACTATCTCACACGATTGGCGGGACGAAACGCTGGAGGCCAAAGCGCGTTGGTTTCAATCCCTGACGATGAGGGAAAGGGCGGAATTGCTTTGTCAATTTACGGATATGATTTTGGCTGTGAATCCAGATGTAGCGGAACAAAAAGATGCTCAACCAGTTGCAGGGCGTGTTCTCGTCCTTACAAAGTCATAAAGTGAAATACGTGGTCATTGGGGGGATAGCCTCCGTGTTGCACGGTGTGCCACGGGCAACTTTTGATTTGGATATCCTGATAGAAGCGACGCCGGCAAATGCAGAGCGATTACTGGAGGCGTTGAAGGACGCGGGATTGGGAACAGCATCCCTCATTACGGCAGAAGGGTTGCTGGCGCATGAAATCACGATTTTCAAGGACCGCGTGAGGGTGGATGTACAGACGCGAACGCCAGGGATAACGTTTGCAGAAGCGTGGAAAAGGCGGGAAACAGTAGACTTTGGCGGGCAGGAGTTCTATGTTGTCTCGAAAGAAGACCTGATAGCCTCGAAACGCGCTGCCGGACGCGAAATAGACTTGGAAGATGTCCGTCTGCTTGAAGCGAGTGATGCGTAACTGGCAGTTCCAGTCTCACGCGTCCACCGGCGGGGCGGCGTCGCCCCAATCCAGGATTTCGCGGTGGGTGGTGCCCGGCAGCGGGGCGCTGACGATGCCTTTCTCTTCCATCTGCTCCACGAGGCGGGCGGCGCGGGTGTAGCCAATCCGCAGGCGGCGCTGGAGCATGGAAATCGAGACGCGCCCCTGACGACGCACCAAATCCACCGCCTCGGGGTAGAGCGGGTCTCCGGGGTTGGCGGCCTCCTCCATCTCGTCCAGCAGGGCCATCTGCTTGAGGGGGATTCCGGCGGGAAGGCCGCCGACGGGGGCATCGTGGGCGGTGGGGGTCAGGTCTTGCGGGCGCAGGAAGGCGCGCCAGTAGCGCACCACGCGGCGGATTTCCTCATCGGAGACGTACACCCCCTGCAGACGCACCGGCGCGGGCGCATCGGGAGCCTGGAAGAGCATATCGCCCTGCCCCAGCAGGCGTTCCGCACCCGGCTGGTCCAGGATGACCCGGCTGTCCACCCCGGAGGCCACCGCGAAGGCAATCCGCGCCGGGAAGTTGGCCTTGATGAGGCCGGTGACCACGTTGACCGAGGGGCGCTGGGTGGCAATCACCAGATGGATGCCGGTAGCGCGCGCCAACTGCGCCAGGCGGGTCACGCTGCGCTCCGTCTCCTCGGGGGCGAGCATCATCAGGTCGGCCAGTTCGTCAATCACCACTACCAGGTAGGGCAACTTCTTCTCGCCGGCGGCCTCCCGGCGGGCGTTGTACTCCGCCAGATTCCGCACCCCCAGGTCGGAGAATTTGCGGTAGCGCATATCCATCTCGCGGGTTACCCATTGCAGCGCCCCCACCACCCGCTCCAGGTCGGTCACCACG
>DRKV01000067.1 GCA_011051635.1 Chloroflexota bacterium
CAGCCAGGCCATGGCGGCGTCCATGTCTTCGGGGGCTTCGGGTTCGGACGGGGGCTCGGCTTCGGACGGTGGACCGGAGACGGTGGACGATGGCTCGGCCTGTTCCCCAATCCCTGCTTCCTGCTCACTGGCTTCACTCAACCAGTCGGGAATTTCCTCGGTGGGGATGGGCTCCTCCTGCTCGCTGACCGCTGTTTCCTGCTCCCCGACCTCGCTCAGCCAATCGGGAATTTCCTCGGCAGGGGCAGCCTCAGCCTGCTCCCCCATCCCTGTTTCCTGTTCCCCGACCTCACTCAGCCAATCGGGAATTTCCTCGGCAGGGGTAGCCTCAGCCTGCTCCCCAATCCCTGCTCCCTGCTCACTGACCTCACTCAGCCAATCGGGAATTTCCTCGGTTTCGGACGGTAGACCGTGGACGGTGGACGATGGCTCGGCCTGTTCCCCAATCCCTGCTTCCTGTTCCCCGACCTCACTCAGCCAGTCGGGAAGTTCCTCAGCGGGTGCGGCTTTGCTCTCTGGGAGTGGTCCCAGAGAGCCGGTATCAATCAAGGCCGCGAGCGCCTGGTCTTCTTCCTCGTCTTGCTCCTCTCCGGGCGTGGTCAACATGCCGGTAGCGACTTCGGGGGGAGCGATTTCCTGCAACCAGTCCGGGAGTTCTGCCGGGGCAGCACCTTCCTCTGTTTCTTCCGCAAATGTCTCATCTGCACCATCCAGGCTAACCGCAGATTCGTCGAATTCGCCGCTGTCGGGGCCCCAGCCGGCTTCCTTCATCCAATCGGGGATGAGTTCCTCTTCGGATGCGGGAGCCTCTGCAAGGGAGTCTGATGCGGTGGCGGCTTCTTGAGGTTCTTCTTCACCGGTCAACCAGGCGGGGAGTTCCTCTTCTTCCTGTATGGTTTCCAAAGCGGTTTCCTCCACGCCGATGGTGGTCAGCCATCCACTTTCTTGCTGGACAGGGAGTATGTCGGTGGAGGTGTATTTCATCTTCTCGAGTTGGACAGCCTCGTCCGGGATGTCCTCCAGGGTAGGAGCCTGCGGGTTGATGTACGCGTAGTAGGGGTTGAGAGCCTGAAGACGCTCCCGATAGGTTTTGGCTTCTTCGGGGCGCTTGGAATTCTCCAAAACGTGCGCCAGAATGCGGTTGGCCTCCAGACAGTAGGGGTATTTCTTGAGCAGGCGGCTGCACGCTTCGGCGGCCTGGACGGGTTTTTCCATCTTTTCGTACATCTGCGCCAGAAGTACTTGCATGTCGGGACGCTGCGGTTCGTTTGCCAGTACTTGACGAATTTCTGCCACAGCCTGCTCGTAGAGGTTCCCGCGGGCGTACATGCGCGCCAAGGCGCCGCGTGTCAGGCGGATTTTGACCGGTTCGGCCCCGTCGCGCCGCCCGTACAAACGGCGCATCTCGTCCTGGATGGCGCTGTTGTAAGGCTGGAGTTCGAAAGCGCGTTCCATGTGCCAGATAGCGGCATCCAGGTTTCCTTCTTCCTCGCGGATGATGCTCATCCCCAGATGGGCAATGAAGTCGTCTGGCACAGCAGTGAGGAGACGCTCAAAAATATCCAACGCTTCAGTGTGCTGGCGATTCTCCAGATAGGCTTTGCCCAAAAGGCGATAGGTGTGAACGTGTTTGGGGAAGATGGTAAGGATATGCCGACAATGCGCCACGGCTTCATCGGTTTTCTCGTTTTCGATGAGGGTTTCGATTTCGGCGTTGTAGGCGCGGAGTGAAATTCGGGCCATGATGGTGGTCTCCCTTACGATTGCAGACGTACGTCCTGACAGGCGATAAATAGTGGAGAATTTCTTTTAGTATGCCTTATTCTACACCAAGTTGCAAGTGTTTTTCATGAAAAGTTGCGGACAGAGAAGTTTTAGAAAAAAGCGCGGCGGACAAAGTCTCTGTCCGCCGCGTGAGGGTGTTCCAAAGAGATACCGGCTAAAGTGGTTCTCAGGTGATGTTGGGGGCCGGTTTCTTGCTCTGCATGATAGCCCACACCAGGGAGGCAAACAGAAGAATGACGGTCACCCATCCGCCGAATCCCAGGTGCTCGTAGGTCACGATGATGGGGGCGATGATGACAGAGACCAGGTTTACGACCTTAATCATCGGATTGAGAGCGGGGCCGGCAGTGTCTTTGAAGGGGTCGCCGATGGTATCGCCGACCACGGCGGCCTTGTGCCGCTCGGAGCCTTTGCCCAGGTTGTTCGCCGGGTCTTTAGGCTCGTCCTCAATCATTTTCTTGGCGTTATCCCAGGCTCCGCCGGCGTTGTTCAGGTAGACGGCCAGCAACTGCCCGGAGAGAATCAGACCGGCAAGCATCCCGCCCAGGGCCTCCACCTGGAGTACCAGCCCGACGATGACGGGGGTGACCACGCCCAGCAGGGCCAGCGGGACGAGTTCCTTCTGGGCTGCGCTGGTGGAGATGGTTACCGCCTGGCGGTAGTCGGGTTTGACTTTGCCTTCCAGCACGCCCAGTTTGAACTGGCGGCGCACTTCCTGAATGATGAGCGAGGCAGCCCGGCTGACGGCCTGGATGGCAAAGGAGGAGAACAGCCAGGGGATAGCCCCGCCGATGAGCATCCCGACGAAGACCTGCGGCATAGAGACCCGGATGCCGTTTGCCAGGGCGGTAGGGTCAACGCGTCCCACATCGGTGATGAAGGAGCCGAACAGCGAGACCGCCGCAATCACCGCCGAGCCGATGGCGATGCCTTTGGTGATGGCCTTGGTGGTGTTGCCCACCGCGTCCAGGTCGGCCATGATTTGCTGGGCGTGTTTGGTTTCATCGTCGTCCCTGCCAGCCCAGGACATCTCGCCGATACCGGCGGCGTTGTCGGCGATGGGGCCGAAAGAGTCCATTGCCACGTTGTTGCCCGTCAGAGTGAGCATCCCGATACCGGTCAGAGCGATGCCGTACAGGATGTAGGTGAATTCCTGCATCGGGTCGCTGGAGACGCCGCTGTAGATGACGATGGAAGCGAAGATGGTGCCGGCGATGACCAGAATCGCCCACACGGAGGATTCAAACCCCAGGGAGGTGCCGGAAAGAATGAAGGTCGCCGTGCCCGTATCGGCGGATTTCTTGAGTTCGTTGACCGGTTTGGCGTGCGTGCCGGTGAAGTAATCCGTCAGGCGGTCAATCAGGATGGCGAGGATAACGCCGGCCGTAGTCGCCAGGAAGGGACGCCACCAGCCGCCGCTCACGTTCTGCATGTAAACGAAGGCCACCAGGCCGAACAGGACGGTGGAAATGCCCGCCGAGGTGAGAAAGCCGCTGAAGATGGCCTTCATGGCGTTGTGACCGCCTTCCGAGTCGGCGCCGCTCTTGACCAGGTAAGTGCCGATGATGGAGGAAAGCACGCCGATGCCGCGCACCAGCAAGGGGTAGATAATCCATTCCAGTTGGTGGGTGATGGCGTACAGGGCCACGCCCAAAATCAGGCTGGAAACGATGGTGACTTCGTAGGATTCGAAAATATCGGCGGCCATACCGGCGCAGTCGCCCACGTTGTCGCCTACCAGGTCGGCGACGACCGCGGGGTTGCGGGGGTCGTCCTCGGGGATGCCGGCCTCCACCTTGCCCACCAAATCCGCGCCGACGTCGGCGGCTTTGGTGTAGATGCCGCCGCCGACCCGCATGAAGAGGGCCAGCAGCGTACCGCCGAAGCCGAATCCCAGGAGGGCGTCCGGCGCGGCGATGCCGAATATCATGAAAATGATGGTACCTCCGAACAGGCCCAGCCCGTCGGTCAACATGCCGGTGATGGTGCCGGCGCGGTAGGCAATCCGCAGAGCCTCACCAAAGGAACGCTTGGAGGCCGAGGCCACCCGGACATTCCCTTGAACGGCCATCCGCATCCCGATTTGACCGACCATGAGGGAGAAACTGGCCCCCATGACGAAGGCAATAGCGCGCCCCAGGCCAATCAGCCAGCGGACGGTGTTCTGGTCGGCGGCGGGCAGGTTGGCGGCGCACTGGGCGGCCTCCTGCAGCGGCACGTGCTTGACGGCCATGCAGTACCACTCCGAAGATTCGGGGGTGGGCTTGACGATGAAGACCGAGGCAAATAGCGCAATGGTCAGGACGGCAATCAGAGGCAGGATGGTGCGTAACTGCTGACGCAGGTAGGCGTCTGCGCCGTCGCGAATCGCGCCCCACACCTCTTGCATCTTGGCGTCGCCTTTGTCTTCACTCAGGATTTGCTTCCGCAGGAACAAAGCGTACAGCAAGCCCAGGATGGCGATGCCCAGCACGGCCCACATGGCCGTTTGCTCAAAAGGGGTCAGTCCAAACATGAAAAATGCTCCTCCTCGTGTAAAAAATCAGGATTTTGTGCCTGGACAAAACAGGCGGGGAAAACGGTTCCAGAAAGGACAAAAAGAAACGTGCGGCAGGATGGCCCTGCCCCACGAAAAGACCATCGGGAACGCAAAGCACTTGTTTGTGGCGCTGTTCTCAGGAGTTTGCGCTGCCGTTCTCCGCCTTGTGCGCCGCGAAACAATTGTCCAGTCCTCCGATTAATCCGTTGAATAGCCGAATTTTACAAGCCTGCATGGAATGTGTCAAGCGTCACAATAGGAGGCGGCCTTGAATTCACCCAATTTTTATACTCACCGGGGGTGTGAATGATTAGCGTTGTGTAAAAATCCGCCGAAATGCTTGACTTTGCCCTCCGCCTTCTGTATAGTAGAAGCCTGCAAGCCCCCCTTTTTGCTTTGCAGCCCCAAAGCACTGCAACCCTGGTGTTGCCGTGCTTTTCCGTGTGTTAGGGGAGGCTCCCTGCAAGCCATCGGAAGTCTTCAAGACTTCCGATGGCTGAGCGAAGTCTGAGAGAGAGAAACCTCCATGATTGATGTCGAAGGATTGGTCAAAGAGTACGGAACGCGCCGCGCCATAGACGGCCTCACGTTCCACGCCCGCCGGGGAGAAATCGTGGGCTTTCTGGGTCCCAACGGGGCCGGGAAAACCACCACGATGCGTATCCTCACGGGTTACATGCCGCCCACCGAGGGCCGGGCGGCCATCGCCGGCTTCGACGTGGTCGCCGATTCGCTGGAAGTGCGCCGCCGGGTGGGCTACCTCCCCGAAACCGTCCCCCTCTACCCGGACATGAGCGTGTGGGACTACCTCGAATTCATGGGGCGTCTGCGGCGCGTCCCCGACCTGGAGACGCGTCTCGAAACCGTCCTCGAGCAGGTCGGCATGGAAGAGCGCGCCGAAAGTTACATCGGCGCCCTCTCCAAGGGGATGCGGCAGCGGGTCGGGTTGGCGCAGGCCCTCCTCCACGAGCCGGAAGTCCTCATTTTGGACGAACCCACCATCGGGCTGGACCCCGCCCAGGTGGTGGAAGTCCGGGGGCTGATTCGCGAAATCGGGCGCGAGCATACCGTCCTGCTCTCCACCCACATCCTCTCGGAAGCCCAGCAGTTGTGTGACCGGGTCCTGATTATCAACCGCGGGCGGATTGTGGCGGAGGATACCCCCGAAGGGCTGCAAACCCGCCTTCAGGGGGGGAGGCAAATCCTGGTGCGGGTCGCCAACCCGAATGCGGACCTGCTCCCCGCGGTTTCCGCCCTGGAGGGTGTGCTGCGCGTCCTCCCGGAGGAAGACGGCGCTTTGCGGGTGGATGCCCGCCCCGGTGTGGATGTGCGCCCCGC
Organism: Chloroflexota bacterium; assembly: GCA_011051635.1. Lineage (GTDB taxonomy): Bacteria > Chloroflexota > Anaerolineae > Anaerolineales > DRKV01 > DRKV01. The sequence goes on from DRKV01000067.1 coordinate 5,663, forward strand.
CCTGGCGCAGACCCTCGTACAGAACGGCTACGACCTGCTGGAACTGCGGCAGGCGGGCATGAGTCTGGAAGAAATCTTCCTCGAATTGACCCAGGAAGCCGCCGAGACCCCCGCAGAAGGGGAAACCCCCGAGGA
>DRKV01000068.1 GCA_011051635.1 Chloroflexota bacterium
GAGAATGACGACGAATATCAAGCGCGCCTGGAAGCGCGAGAAGAGACCGTTGGGCAAACGCGGGATGGAATCCCGGTTGTGCCCAACATCATCGCGGTCTTCAAATTGCATACCGAGCCGGAGGACGTGAAACGCTGGCCAACGCACTTTGGATATCGCCCCGAATCGGTATGGAAGGCGATTGTTGGGGAAGGCATTAACCTTGATGTACGGGTGGAGGAACTGCCGGAGAAACGGCGCATGGCGTGGAACTGGCTGCCCGCCTATCTGGCCGTAGATGTGTGGCGGGAGTATGTGCGCCAATTCACCCTGGAAGAACTCTTCCAGGAAAGATTCCCATCTCTTGAAGACCCCGACCATTTGTTGACGGGCATGGAGGTCGTTGTCCAGCAAGTAGCCATGCGCTTCCGTCAGCCAGAAGTCCCTGCTCTGGATGGATTTGGACGTTACGAGTACCAGGCGGATGGAAGCCCTCTCATGGTGCCCAGTCGGGAGTTTGAAATCATTCGCTCCCGGGGTTTGCAAGTGTTCACCATCGTGATTACTAATCTGCGTGTGCCGATGGAGGTAGAAGAACAACTGCTGGCCGATTGGCAGTCTACCTGGGAATTCCGCGTGAGCAACTTGGGCGGCGCGGCCGAGCGGGTCCGCATCCGGGAGGCCGACAGGGTGCGCATGAATGCGCTTGTAGAATATGCCTTGTGGAGCAGCCGCTCCCTGTACCAGCGTCTGCAAGATGACCAACGTCCCCGGCCCGAGGAGCAGGAAACGCTTGAAATCATGCTGGATGATTTGCGCCGGCACATTACCGAAGAATTGAACCTGCGCCGTCGCATGACTACGGAGTGGGAGGACTGGCAGGATTTGCTAGACTGGATTCGCATGGACTGAACTGCCCATCTGATGAGGTGAATGGATGACCCCCAGAAGACTGCTTAGCGACCAGGCCGGGAACGGCTCGCGATATGGTCTCTCCGATTTGTTCAACCTGCTTTTTGGCGTAGACTGGCTGGCTGCCCGCCTCCGTCGGTGGCTGGTATTCAGCGGTTTCTTCCTGGCCTGGATGATTGTTGCTTTCTCCTTGCATCCCTGGCAGGAGTATTCGAATCTCCCGGTCAAGATATGGGTTGTGTTGAAAACGCTATCCGCCCCCGATACCCTGCTCTTCCTGATAGTGCTGTTGGTTCCGTTTTTTATGGCGCGGGAGTGGGCGGCTACTTACCTGGCGGATATCTTCGAGTTCGATAACAACCGGGTGACACGTCCTTATCTTGACCATGCCGCTTTTGGGGTAAGTCGCGGGCCAGACGATGTCGTTCACATTCGAGACCACAACGTACATACGGAATACGCCGATTCCACGCTGATAAAAATCGGCGGCCCAGGGCGGGTTGTTGTTCATTTGGAAAGTGTCGCGGTCTTTGAAAAGGCCGATGGTACGCCTCGCGTAGTGGGGCCTCATAATGCCAAACAGCGCATTGACGGTTTTGAGCGTCTACGAGCGGTGATAGACTTGCGGGACCACACGGAGACTTTTGATGTGGAAGCCCGTACCCGGGACGGCATCCTGTTGCGCGCCAAGAATGTACGCGTCTTGTTCAGCGTAGCGCGCGGCGATGCCTGGAACCCCCAGACGTGGGACAGGGAAGAGAACCTCCCCCGCCGTTGGGAATACGACCCTGACGCTATTCTCTCCCTGGTTTACAACCAGAAGAAACGCCCCTGGCATCGCCAGATGGTGGATGGGAAGGCCAAACCCGCACTGCGAAACTTTATCGCCCGGCACACTTTTCAGGAACTCGTCTCTAACATTTTGCCTACTGAGGACGCTGATGCGGTGCACTTCGTCTTTCGGGAAGAAATCCTGGATGTGTTCCGGGATGAATTTCGGAGGCAGTTGCAGGCTAGCGGTATTCAACTCAACTGGATTGGGGTGGGCACCTGGGAAACAGCGGCGCAATCGCTGAATGAGCGGCACCTGCAATTGTGGAAAGAATCGCTTACGAAGCGCAAGCAAGCGCGGGAAGGCTCGTTGAGGAAATTGCGCTTCAATACCTGCATGGACACCTTGCTCCACCTCACTCAGCGCACCCTGGTTGCCGGCTCGCTGGTTCCCGATGGTGCAACGAAAGAGGTGCGGATGCGGCGCATCTTGTTTGAATTGCGTCAGCGTATCCGGCAGGCGTTAATGTGGCTGCGTCGCCTGGAAAGGCAAGGGGACGAGGCGCGGGAATGCCCCGGTCTCGTGGGAGCCGAAGCAGAAGAACCACAACTGTCCGAGAGAAACGTGTTGAAAACGGTGTACGTCTATTTGAGCCGCTTTGTTACCCGATTCGAGTGATTGTCTTATGGCCGGCTGTCGGCCTGGCGGCCTGCCTTCCCAGTAGAAAACCGAAATGCAGGGACAGCCCAGAGCATGGCTCCGGGCTGTCGTGTATCTGGTACAATGCGAAGCGAAGGACGGAACCCCCGGCAGCCTCTCTCGTGAGGACAAAAACTTATGATTCAGGAAGAAAGCGTGTGGGAACACGGGCGGGTGCTGGTGATTGGCTCCGCCGGCATGGATGTGGTGGGACGCCTGGACGGCGAACTGGAGGCGGGGACGTCCAATCCGGCGTGGATTCGTTCCTCTTTTGGCGGCGTGGGGCGCAACGTGGCCGAAAACCTGGCTCACCTGGGGGCCTCAGCCTCCCTGATTAGCGCCGTCGGCAACGATGCGGTAGGAGGCGAGTTGCTGCATCACCTCACCTCTGTGGGCGTGGATACGCAGGCCCTGATACGCGCTCCCGAATACGCCACCGGTGCGTACCTTGCCGTGTTGGATGCAGCGGGCAATCTGCGCTTCGCGCTGGATGATATGCGCGTCATGCAGGCCGTCACCTCAGTGCACCTCAAACAGCACGCCGCTTTGTTCCAGAACGCCGACATGCTCTTCCTGGATGCGAACCTCAGCCCCCAGGCTTTACGCACGGCTTTCTCTCTGGCGCGCAAGGCCCGTTTGCCCGTCGTAGCCGACCCTACCTCGGCGGGGCTGGCAGAGCGGCTGCGCCCTTACCTGGGACGCCTGTATTGCATTGTGCCGAATGCCCGCGAGGCTGCTGTCTTGACGGGAGTTACTTTCGACGAGGCCGACCAGAACGGCGCCCTGGTAGCCGCCCGCCGTCTGGTCGCCGCGGGCGTGGAAATTGCCGTCATCACCCTGGCGGAGTTCGGCTTGTGCTACGCCACCGCCGAGAGCAGCGGCTACATTCCGGCTATCCGCACCGCCGTTGTAGACCCTACCGGTGCGGGGGATGCCCTCACCGCGGCTCTCATCATCGCTTTGCTCAACGGCATTTCCCTCGACGACGCCATGCAACTGGGCGTCTCCGCCGCCTCCCTCACCCTGCGCCATCGCGGTGCGGTGGTTCCTGATTTGTCTCTCGAAAAACTGTACGAATACCTGGTGGTCTGACGTGAATTTACCCTCCTTCTTTTCTTTTTCCCCCGAAGTGCAGCGTGCCCGGCGTCTGCGCCAGCCGCTGGTAGCCCTGGAGACCGCCGTGGTGACGCACGGCCTGCCTTACCCCGTCAACGCTTCTCTGGCCGCCGATATGGAGGCCGAAGTCCGCGCCCACGGAGCGGTGCCCGCCACGGTGGGGGTGGTGCGCGGCAAGGTCTGCATCGGCCTGGAAGGCTCCGACCTGGAGCACTTGGCCGCCGACAAGCCCATGCGCAAAATCAGCCGCCGGGATTTCGGGGCGGCCATCGCCCGCGGAGAAAGCGGCGGCACCACCGTGGCCGGGACTCTCCTGGCTGCCCATCGGGCCGGCATCCGCGTTTTTGCCACCGGCGGCATCGGCGGCGTACACCGCGAAGCCCCTTTCGATGTCTCCGCCGACCTGCCCGCCCTGGCCGAAACCCCCCTGGTGGTCGTCTGCGCGGGGGCGAAATCCATTTTGGATTTGCCCGCTACCCTGGAACGCCTGGAGACGCTCAGCGTCCCCGTAGTGGGATACCGCACCGATGATTTTCCCGCCTTTTACGCCCGCCGCAGTGGATTGCCCGTCCCCCTGAGGGCGGATTCGCCCCGTGAGGTGGTTGCTCTTGCCCAAGCCCACTGGCAAATGGGGATGAACAGCGCCGTGCTTCTGGTGGTTCCCCCGCCCGAAGAGACCGCTCTCCCCGAAGATTTCATGGAGCGCGCCGTTGCTCAGGCGCTGGAGGAAGCCCGCGCTCAGGGTATCAGCGGGCAGGCCGTCACCCCGTTTCTCCTCTCTCGCGTGGCGGCATTGACCGAAGGCCGCAGTCTGGAGGCTAACCTGAGTTTGCTGCTCAACAACGCCCGTCTCGCCGCCCAGGTCGCCGCCGCCTTCCCGGATGTTGGGCGCAAAATGGTGTGAACATTTCCCCAGAGACGAGAAGAGCCGGGGCTGATACAGCCTCGGCTTTTCTGTTTTTGAGAACTCCCCTGGCGATGCGGGATGTCTGGCCCTCGGTCACGGGGTGGCGGTGGGGGTGGGGTGCCGGGTAATCGTAGGCGTGGGTGTGGTAGGGGTTCCCGTCGGGTGGCGGGTGATGGTTGGGGTGGGCGTGTTTGTGGGGGGATAGGTGGGACGCGGAGTGCGCGTCGGTGTGCGCGTGGCGGTCGGCCAGGGGGTACGGGTTGGCGTGGGGGTGATGGGTGTGGCTGTCGGCCAGGGGGTGCGGGTTGCGGTCGGAGTCACTGGCGTAGAGGTGGGGCGCGGCGTGCTGGTGGGGATAGGAGTGCGGGTAGGCGTATTGGTGCGGGTGGGAGTCGGCGTCTGCGAAGGAGTGTTGGTCGGGGTGGGGGTGGGCGGTTCTCCTTCCACGGTGAAAAAGCCTACCGTCTTCCACTCCGTACCGGCGAAAATCTGTACCTGGTATTCGCCGGGCTTCCATTCCTGGGGAGGGGGATTCCAATCCGTGTAGCCGAAACCGCCGGTGGCGCCGTCCCAGGGCTTGGTTTCGTAATAGACCAGTTCGTCGCCGCGCCACCACAGCGCCGTCCATTGAGATTGAGGCGTCATCCCGTCGTAACTGAACAGGGCGTACAGATGCCCTACCGGATTCTGGAAGACGGTTCCGGGGTGGAGCGGGCGGTATTCTTCATCCAGTCCCTGCGTGAAGATGAGTTGGCTGAAAACCGCCTCCGGGTTGGGGGTGACGGTGCTCTCGAAGCGCGCCTCAATAGCCAGCGGCACGTAGGGCGTGGGCGTGATGGTGGGGGTGTAACTTTCC
>DRKV01000069.1 GCA_011051635.1 Chloroflexota bacterium
GACGATTGGCTACCTGCCGCAGGAAGCCTCCTTCGAGGCCAGGCATACCCTCCGGGACGAGTGTCTGGAAGCCTTCGCGGAGGTGCGTCGCCTGGAAGAAGAACTCCACGCCCTGAACGCCGCCCTCCAACGCTCCCCCGAAGATGCCTCCCTCCTGGAGCGTTACGGTGCGCTCCAACACCGTTTCGAACACCTGGGCGGCTACACCTACGAGACCGAAATCCGCCGCGTCCTGACCGGCCTGGGCTTCAGGGAGCGGGAATTCTCCATGCCCCTCGCCCAACTCTCCGGCGGACAGCGCACCCGCGCCCGCCTCGCCCGCCTTCTCCTCGCCAAACCCGCCCTCCTCGTCCTCGACGAACCCACCAACCACCTGGACATCGCCGCCGTGGAGTGGCTGGAGAGTTACCTCAACCAGTGGGAGGGGGCCGTCCTCCTGGTCTCGCACGACCGCTACTTCATCGATAAAGTTTGCACCACCATTTGGGAGATGCGTCCCAACGGGCTGGAGACCTACCGCGGCAACTACACCGCCTACCTGCAACAGCGAGAGCAGCGCTGGGCCTTGCGCCGCGAGCGCGTTCAGGCCGAAATGGCCCGTCTGGAGCGGGAAATCACCTACATCCGCCGCAACATCGCCGGGCAGAACGTCAGCCAGGCGCGCGGCAAACTCAAGCGCGTCAGCCGCCTCATCGAAGCCATCGAGCAAATCGGCTTCGAGGCCGTCCTCGACCGGCAATGGGGACAGGTCAGCCAGCAGGTACACATCAGCACCAGCACGATGAACGTGGACGAGGCCCAACGCCGCCTGCGCGCCCTGCGCGTCCCGGGGGACAGCACGCCCCCCATCCACCTGGAACTCCGCCCCCGCCAGCGCAGCGGGAACATCATCCTCCGCACCCAGGATTTGCTGGTCGGCTACCCCGGCAACCCCCTCATCCGCATCCCCGACCTGGAACTCCGCCGCCTGGAGTGTGCCGCCATCATCGGCCCCAACGGAGCCGGCAAGTCCACCTTCCTCAAGACCATCCTGGGGCAACTGGAGCCGCTGGAAGGCCGCGTCCACCTGGGGGCCAGTCTGCGTATCGGCTATTTTGCCCAGGCGCACGAGGGGCTGCACCCGGAAGACACCCTCATGCAGGCTATCGAGCGGGTCGCCCCCCACATGCTCCCCGCCGAAATCCGTTCCTACCTGGGGCGCTATCACTTCCGCGGCGACGACGCCTTCAAAACCGTCTCCATGCTCTCCGGCGGCGAACGCGGGCGTCTGGCGCTGGCGCAACTGGCCCTCAGCGGGGCGAACCTGCTCCTGCTCGACGAACCCAGCAATCACCTTGACATCCCCTCCCAGGAAATCCTGCAAAGCGTACTGGAAGCCTACCGGGGAACCATCCTGCTCGTCTCCCACGACCGCTATTTGATTGACGCCCTGGCGACCCAGATTTGGGAGGTCGCCGCCGGGAAATTGCGTCTCTTTGAAGGGAATTACCGCCGCTACCAGGAGGCCAGGGCAGAGACGGCCCCCCTTGAGGCGGCTCCCGTCATGGAGAAGAAATCCGCCCCTTCAAGGGAGTATCGCGCCCGCCGCCGCGCCCGCAATCGGGAGCAAGCCGCCGCCCGCCGCCGTCAGCAGGAACTCGCCCGCCTGGAGGAGGAAATCGCCGCCCTGGAAGCGCGTCTCCAGGCCCTCAGCCTCCAACTGGAGAGTCCCCCCGCCGACCCCGAAGCCCTGCGCTCCCTGGGCGAGACCTACACCGCCGCCCAGGCGCAACTGGAGAACCTCTACGCCCGCTGGGAGCAAATTGCGGAGTAGAGAGGCACAAGACTTCCGAGTTCTTGGAGAACTCGGAAGTCTGAGCGCCGGCAGGCCGCCCTGGAGCGCAACATCACGATACCGCCCTTTCTCATCCGCGCAGCATCCCCGCACGGGGACCGGTCTACAAAGCCAAAACGCCCCCACGCCCAAAAAATTCCTTTGCAAATCGCCCGCCGCGTGGTAAAATGACGCGCCGTCCTGCCATCTGGCGGGATTTTATGTGTAAACCAGCGCAGCCCCCGGCCTGAGCGCGTGGCGCTGCTCGAAAAATCCATCTCCGAAAAAGGGTATCACCATGAGCGACCAGTTATTGCGAGAAATCGAACCGGCAGTCAACCCCAACGTCCCCGAACTGCGCCCCGGCGACATCGTGAGCGTCTTCCTGCGCATCAAAGAAGGCAGCAACGAGCGCACCCAGGAATTCAAGGGCACCGTCATCCGCATCCGCAAAGGCGGGGTGGAAAGCAACTTCACCGTGCGCCGCATCGCCAGCAACGGCATCGGCGTGGAGCGCACTTTCATGACCCGCTCCCCGCGGCTGGAAAAAGTCGTCGTGCATCGCCACTCGGTGGTGCGCCGCGCCAAACTTTACTACCTGCGCGACCGGGTCGGGAAGAAAGCCCGCCTCAAGCAAAAATTCTCCTGAACGGAGAGCAAATCGTCCACCGAGGGTGCAGCCATCACGCTGCGCCCTTTTGCTTTACCCTTCTCGCGTCCTTTTGGAGGCTTTATGTCCCTTCCTCTCATCGGCCTGACCCCGGCCCGCATCGAGACCAAATTTGGCCTTCCCGCTCAGGGCGTCATGCAGGCCTACATGCACGCGGTCCAGAACGCCGGAGGCATCCCCGTCATCATGCCGCTGGATATGCCCGTCTCCGACCTTGCCCCCCTGCTTTCCCGGCTCGGCGGAGTCATCTTCACCGGAGGGGTGGACATCCACCCGATGCGTTACAACACGCCCCTGGATGCCTATGTCGCCAACGTGGACGAGGCCCGCGACCAGATGGAACTGGATTTGTTCGCCGAGGTGACGCGGCGCGGGATGCCCTTCCTGGGTATCTGTCGCGGCATCCAGTTGGTCAATGTGGCGCTGGGCGGCACGCTCTACACTCATGTGCAGGCCCAACACCCCGGCGCGCACAAGCACGATTTCTACCCCGACTGGCCGCGCTCCTACCTGGCGCACCCCGTCCGCGTGGAAGCGGACAGCACCCTGGCGCGC
>DRKV01000070.1 GCA_011051635.1 Chloroflexota bacterium
CACACCCGCCGAAAACGCGCTCTGGCAACGGCTGCGCCGCCGTCAACTGGGCGTCAAATTCCGCCGCCAGCACGCCATCGACCGCTTCATCGTGGATTTCTACTCCGCCGAGGCCCGGCTGGTGGTGGAAGTGGACGGCCCCGTCCACCAGTACAGGCGCGAAGAAGACGCCATCCGCCAGGAATTTCTCGAGAGTCAGGGGCTGCGGGTGCTGCGCTTCACCAATGAGGAAGTGCTTACGCAGATTGAGGCCGTACTCGAGCGCATCCATGAGGCCGTCCAGGCAGCCGCCGCGCCAACGGCCAGGGCGCTCACCCCCGAAGACCTGCTGGCCTACATCTACGCCGTCTTCTACACGCCCACCTACCGCAGCAAATACGCCGAATTCCTGCGGATTGATTTCCCGCGCATCCCCTTCCCGGCGGAAAGCGCCATCTTCTGGCAAATGGCCGCCCTGGGGCAGCGGCTGGTCGCCCTGCACCTGCTCCAAAGCCCGGAACTCGACCCGCCGGCGGTCAAATATCAGGGCGGCGGGGACGACCACACCATCGAAAGGCCGCGCTACGATGCCGAACAGGGGCGCGTCCACATCAACGAGCGCAAATACTTCGAAGGCGTCACGCCCGAAATGTGGAATTACCAAATCGGCGGCTACAAGGTGCTGCAAAAACTGCTCAAAGACCGCAAAGGCCGTCCGATGGATAACCCCCGCTGGTACATCCGCGTGGCAACCGCCATCGCCCGCACGCTGGAAATCCAGCGCGAGTTGGATGCCTTGTACCCGGAAGTAGAAAAGAGTCTACCCGCTCCTGCCCCCTCCCCGTAAACGGTTACACACGACCCCACCCCTACCCCCTCCCCGTAAACGGGGAGGGGACGGGGGTGGGGTCATCACTTACCTTACGCCACGACTTCGCCCTCGACTATCTCCGGCTCCTCGTCTTCGGGGATAGCGGAGCGCACGGCGGTGAAGGTCAGACCCTCGGGGCCGCGGTCGACGCGGATGGTGTCGCCTTCGCGGAAGTCTCCGGCCAGGACTTTGAGCGCCAGCGGGTCTTGCAATTCGCGCTGGATGGCGCGCTTGAGGGGGCGGGCGCCAAAGGCGGGGTCGTAGCCCACCTCGGCCAGGTACTCGCGGGCCGCCTCGGTCACCTCCAGGCCGAAGCCTTTCTGGGCGAGGAGTTCCGCCACACGGCGCAACTGGATGTCCACGATACCGGTCAGGTGCTCCTTGCGGAGGGGGTGGAAGACCACAATCTCGTCAATCCGGTTGAGAAATTCGGGGCGGAAGTGCTGCTGCAAAACGCGGGTGATTTCGTCGCGGCTCACTTCGCGCCCGCCTTCCCACAGGGTATTCCCCAGGTTGGAGGTCATGATGACCACCGTGTTGCGGAAGTCCACCGTGCGCCCCTGCCCGTCGGTCAGGCGGCCATCGTCCAGGAGTTGCAGGAGGACGTTGAAGACATCGCGGTGGGCCTTCTCGATTTCGTCGAACAGGACAACGCTGTAGGGGCGGCGGCGGACGGCCTCGGTGAGTTGACCGCCTTCGTCGTAGCCCACATAGCCGGGGGGCGCACCAATCAGGCGGCTGACGGTGTGCCGCTCCTGGTATTCGCTCATGTCAATCCGCACCATGGCGCGCTCGTCGTCGAAGAGGAATTCCGCCAGAGCGCGGGCCAGTTCGGTCTTGCCGACCCCGGTCGGACCGAGAAAGATGAAGGAGCCGATGGGGCGGTTGGGGTCCTGCAAGCCGGCGCGGGCGCGGCGCACGGCGTTGGAGACGACCCGAATGGCCTCGTCCTGGCCGACGACCCGCTTGTGAAGGTTTTCCTCCATGTGGAGGAGTTTCTGCGTCTCGCCCTCCAGAAGTTTGTCCACGGGGATGCCCGTCCAGCGGGCGACGACGCGGGCGATTTCTTCGGCATCCACTTCCTCTTTGAGGAGGGCGCCTTCGGCCTGCAATTGCTTGATGCGGGCCTCCTGTTCGGCCAGTTGCTTCTCCAGGGCGGGGAGTTCGCCGTAGCGCAGGCGGGCGACCTTCTCCAGGTCGGCGGCGCGCTCGGCGCGCTCAATCTCCAGGCGCACCTCTTCGATGCGCTCCTTGGTCTCGCGCAGGGCGGCGATGGCCTCCTTCTCCTGCTGCCAGCGGGCGTGGAGGTGATTGGCCTTCTCGCGCAGGTCGGCCAGTTCCTGCTCGATTTTCTTCAGGCGCTCTTTGGAGGCCTTGTCGCGCTCCTTCTTGAGGGCCTCGCGCTCGATTTCCAGTTGCATGATGGCGCGGTCCACCTCATCCAGGGCCTGGGGCTTGGAGTCAATCTCGGTACGCAAGCGGGCGGCGGCCTCGTCAATCAGGTCAATCGCCTTGTCGGGCAAATGACGGTCGGAGATGTAGCGATGGCTGAGGGTGGCCGCGGCAATTACGGCGGCATCGGTAATCCGCACGCCGTGATGGATTTCGTAGCGCTCTTTCAGGCCGCGCAGAATGCTGATGGTGTCCTCCACGCTGGGTTCTTCGACCAGCACGGGCTGGAAGCGGCGTTCCAGGGCGGGGTCTTTCTCGATGTACTTGCGGTACTCGTCCAGGGTGGTGGCGCCAATCATGTGCAGTTCGCCGCGGGCCAGCATCGGCTTGAGCATGTTGCCGGCGGCCATCGCTCCCTCGGCCTTGCCGGCCCCGACCACGGTGTGCATCTCGTCCAGGAAGAGGATGATTTCGCCTTCCGATTCGGTGATTTCCTTCAGGACGGCTTTCAGACGCTCCTCGAACTCGCCGCGGAACTTGGCCCCCGCCACCAAAGCGGACATATCCAGTTGGACGATGCGCTTGTGTTTGAGGCCCTCCGGCACATCGCCCTTGACGATGCGCTGGGCGAGGCCCTCCACGATGGCGGTCTTGCCGACGCCGGGCTCCCCAATCAGGGCGGGGTTGTTCTTGGTGCGGCGGCTCAAAATCTGGATGACGCGGCGGATTTCCTCATCACGCCCGATGACGGGGTCGAGTTTCCCCTGACGGGCGAGGGCGGTCAGGTCGCGTCCGTATTTCTCCAGCGACTGGTAGGTGGATTCGGGGTTCTGGCTGGTGACGCGCTGCGTGCCGCGCACCTCGGCCATAGCCTTGAGAACGGCGTCCTTGGTCAGGCCGTACTGCGCCAGACGCCTGCCTTCCACGCTCTCGGTCAGGCCGAGCAGGATGTGTTCGGTGGAAACGTAATCGTCGCGCATCCCTTTGGCGTAACGCTCGGCGGCCTGGAGCACGTCCGCGGCGGCGCGGCTCAGGCCGACCTCCATGTTAGCCCCCTGGACGCGGGGGCGGCGTTCCAAATCGGAGCGCACATCCTCGCGCAGGGCGGTCACGTCCCCGGCGACCTTGGTCACGATGGCCGGGACGACGCCCTCATCCTGCTGGAGCAGGGCGAGGAGAATGTGCGCCGGTTCGATGGTCTGGTGGTTATAATCCTGCGCCAGATGTTGGGCGGCGAACAGGGCTTCTTGCGATTTTTGGGTGTATTTGTTCAAATCCATAGGGTTTTCCTCCGATGATACCTGTATTCTCTCCCCCCCAGACCTGACGGGTCTCGGAGAGCAGTCAGGTCTTAGGGCGGGTCTTAAGGCGCGGATGCGGGGCGCGGTCCGGCCCGGCATCCGTGTACCATCATAGCCGCCCGATATAGAAAAAAGGTTAACGAAACGTAGGAGGAAGGTAAACGAGGGGACACAAGCCCTCCCCGGCGCTCAATCACCGGCGGGGAGAGGGCGGGAGGCGGCAGACTCGCCGCGGGGCCAGAAGAAAGCCCAATAAAGGAAGACCGCCAGGGTGTAGAGCACAAGCGTCCCTGCGAAGGGCGGGCCGAAGCCGTAGCGCACTTGCAGCCACCCGCTCACCATCGGGCTGAAAGCCCACCCGAAACTCCACGACATGCTCACCAGGCTGGCAACCGTGGCGCGGGCGTCGGCCTCCACGTGCTCCATGACGAAGGTCTGGTAAACCGGGCCGCTCATGTTCATCAAGGCCAGGCGCACGTAGTAGGCCCCGGCGCTCAGCCAGAACCAGGGCGCAAAGCCCAGCAAGGCCAAAAAGGGGATGGAAAAGGCCTGCGAGAGCACCACCAGTTGGATTTTCCCAATCCGGTCGGCCAGGACGGGCGCGACCAGCAGCCCGACTCCCATCGCCAGCGACCCCCAGGCGAAGAGCGAACCAATCACCGGGTCAGGCTGGTGATGCACCTCCCGAAAGAAGACGTTCATAAAAGGCATGATAAGCCCGGCCCCGATGGAAGTAATCCACATGGGGAGGATGAGGCGGCTCAGCAAGGCGGGATGTTTGGCGGCGTAGGAGAGAGGAGCAAAGACGGAGCGCTCCGCATTCGAGCGGCGCGGGGTGCGGAGGAAAAGGAGCGGAACCGCCCCCAAAGCGGCTACCGTACCCACAAGGAAGAGCGCCCCCCCATAAGCGCGGCTGCTCACCGCGCTGACCCCAAAGAAACCGCCCACCCACGAGGGCAGGTATCCCCCCACCCAGTTGCCCACAAAGGCGGAGGCCATCTGCAACCCGGAGGAAAAACTGAACAGGTAGGTGCGCTCCTCCTCCCCGCTGTTTTCCATCAAGAAGGGCGCCATCGTGACCCCGCCCAAACTCTGGGACATCCCCGAAAGGACGTTCATGGCGTAAAAGGCGGCCTGGGAGGGCCACACCACCATCCCAACGATGGAGAGGGTCATCCCCAGGGCGGAGAGCAGCAGGGAACGCTTGCGCCCCAGCAAATCGGCCAGGTAGCCGACGGGGAGGGCGACCAGCAGGGCGGTCAGGTTGTTGACGGTGATGAGGCGTCCCAGAAGGGCCTCATCGAAGCCCAGGCTGAGGGCATAGAAGTTGAAGAGCAAGCGAAAAACGCCCAGAGCCGCGCCGGCCAGGACGACGTTGAGGAGGTACAGGCGGGCGTTGGGATGGAAGGCGCGCAGCCGTTCCCCGTAAACTTTCAGGATGTCGCGCATAGGAGGTCAGCCGCCGTCGTCTCCGGAGAGGAAAGCGCTGAGCAGGGCAAAGGTTTGCTGCACCTTCTCGGCGCGGGCCATGTAAAACCGCTCGCTCTTGCGGTGAGCGATATCCACGCTGAGATACACCAGCCCCGCCAGGCGCAAAATGGAAAGGTGATGCACCACGGTGGGAGCGCGCAGGCGCAATTTGCGGGCCAGGGCGCTGGGCGTCATCGGCTCCTGGCTGAGGTAGCGCAGAATCCGCAGGCGGGTGGGGTCGCCGAGGGCTTTGAGGGCGCGCAAGAGGGTATCGGGGACGACCTCGCCGGGTACCAGGGAGGCATCCGCGGGGCGCGCCCCGAAGAGAAACAGCCACTGCCGGGGAGCAATCCGGTTGAAGACCACCAGGGGAGCAGTCCAGTAAGAGGCTGCCAGGACGAGGCTTTCGGCGTCCGTATCCATCGAAAAGCGCACCCCCTGCGAAAGCGTCTCCAGCAGTTGCGGCCAGGGCATGGCTTTGGCTAAAGTCTGCGCCTTTTGCGTCGCGGCCTGCAAGGGAGCCGCGATGCGGCTCTCCTCCTCGGCAAAGAAAACTTCGTAGTAAGTCTGGAGGGCCGCAAGCAAGGTCTCTCCGAAGGTCTCCTGCTCTGCCCAGGCGGAGAGAATCGCCTCCAAGACATCCTTTCCGGCGTTCCAGTCGCGCTTCTTCCGCAGAGAGCGCAAAACGGCCAGGTCTTCGGCGCTCCAGGCACCTTTTTCGCCCACGGAGAGGAGCAGGGAACGCATGGCCTCATCGCTGGAGGGAGAAAAGGCCAGGGCGGGCAGCCTTTCCGCGGCGGGCATCTCCGCCAGGAGGCGCAAAACGGCGGCGGCATCCTTCGGCGAGGGGAGGGCGTGAATCCAGTGCAGGGGAATGAAGAGCGCCTTTTCGGCGTGTTCCAGGGTTTTGCGCGCCTCCGCCGGCAGGCGGGAACGCACGCCGGCAGCCCACGCGCCGCGCAACCCGAAACGGGTCGGGTTGTGCAGGACGTGAATGCTGGCAAAGAAATCGTATGCGGTGCCGTAATCCCACAAAAGTTCCACGTTGCGCTCCTGTCAATCGTTAGACAATCATCTAAAGCAAGTGTAGCGCAAAGTGCGGGAGTTGGCAAGGGAGAAAAGAGCGAAGGGAGACTTCCCTGTGGATAAGTGCCCCAAAACTGTGGATAAC
>DRKV01000071.1 GCA_011051635.1 Chloroflexota bacterium
AGTTCCCAGCCGCTTTCCAACGGGAACACTCCGGGGACGGGGAAATCTTGGGGAGCGGTATCCGCCATCTGGGGCCAGGCATCCCGCGGCGATTCTCCGTCTTCTGCCAGCACCCAGAGGCCGTCGCGCACCCGCAGAAGGCGCAATCTCCCCGGCAAGGTGTGTTCCCCGGCGGTGCGGCGCTCCAGGCAGAAGCGGCGGGCGGCCTCCAGCCCATCGAAGCCGATTTCGCGCAGGTCGCCGCCCAGGGCGAGGAGCGCCTGCCGCAGGACGCGGCGCTGGACGGCGGAGGGGAGGGCGGCCAGGGCGCGCTCATCCAGTTGGAGGCAGTTCTCCCCGCAGGGATGCAGGGCCTGGGCGGATGCAGCCCATTGCCCGACGGCAGCCTCGGCATCGGCCAGGATGGAGGCGGCGCGCAGGAGGGCCGCCCGCACCTGCGGATTGTAGGTCTCCAGGAGGGGCAGGAGTTCGTGGCGCAGGCGGTTGCGCAGGAAGCGCGTATCCCGATTGCTGGCGTCCTCCAGGGCGGGGAGGCCGCGGGCGCGGCAGTAGGCCAGCACCTCAGCGCGGGAGACTTCCAGCAAGGGGCGCGCCAGAGGGATGGAAGCGCTCCAGGCGTTGGGCAGGGCGTAGGGGAGCATCCCGCCCAGGCCGCGCAGCCCGCTGCCGGTCAGGAGGTGCATGAGGAGGGTTTCCACCTGGTCGTCGGCGGTGTGCGCCACAAGGACGGCCTGCGCCCCGAGGCGCTCGGCCTGCCCGAAGAGGAAGCGGTAGCGCAGGCGGCGGGCAGCGTCCTCCAGGGAGAGACTCTCGCGGCGGGCGTAAGCCCCCGCGTCGCGGCGCTCCACGACCAGCGGCACGTCCAGGCGGCGGCAGAGGCGCTCCACGGCGGCGGCATCCTGCCCCGATTCGGGGCGCAGGGCGTGGTCGAGGTGGGCGGCGATGACGGGCAGGCCGGCGGCGCGCACCGCGGCCAGCAGAGCGGTGCTGTCCGCTCCGCCGGAGAGACCCACCAGGGCAGGACGCTGCGGGTCGAGGGCGTGCGCCTCCCAAAAGCGCAGAATGCGGGTGTGCATACGAAAGATTATACCCTCCAGGGGTGCAAGCAAATCCTGTTTTGGCCCTGGCGACTGGTCCCCTTGCGGGGATACTGTGCGAAAGTCACGGCAACAGTTGCGAAACCTGCCCCGCAGGTTGGATTCCAACCGCCCCGCAGGGTGCTCCCCCACCAGGGGAGGAATAACATTCCTTCGTGTCTTTGTGCCTTTGTGGTCAGAAAAACGCAAGAACCACCAAGGCACGAAGGCACAAAGGAAAGAACACAGGCGTCGCTCGCAGATGTTTCCACAGAAAGAGCATTTCTACACATTTTGCCTGCACCCCCCAAACGGGAGCACTCGAGAAATGCAGAAAAGTCGCTTGAAGAACGCAGATTACGCTGATGCCCGCTGATTCACGCAAAAACACGAATGCCTGCAACGGCTGTCGCCTGTGCCGTCGGCACGGAGTACCGGAAGTCCCCCGCTGAGAGGCAGGAAGTTGCCCTGCGGCGACTGATTCCACCCTGTGGAGGTTCGCACCCGGTAGGACAACTGCAACCAACAGAGCAACTGCGAGCAGTTGTGCTACAACCGCATTTGCCTGCCTTGAAGCAGTCGTGTACAATACCAACAACAGGCCTCTACTTCACTTGAGGAGTTCCCATGCCCGAGAAAATTTTGGTCGTTGACGATGATGTGGATACTCTGCGATTGGTGGGCTTGATGCTGCAACGCAACGGTTACGACATCGTAGCCGCCAGCAGCGGGCGTCAGGCGCTTTTGATGGCGCTCAAGGAACAGCCCGACCTCATCATCCTGGACGTGATGATGCCCGACATGGACGGGTACGAGGTGACCCGCAAACTGCGCTCCGACCCCAAGACGCTCGCCATCCCCATCATCATGTTCACGGCCAAGAGCCAGATTGACGACAAGGTGACCGGTTTCGAGGCCGGGGCGGACGACTATCTCACCAAACCCACCCAGCCGCGGGAGTTGCTGGCGCATATCAAGGCGGTGCTGGCGCGCACGGCCAAGAGCCGCATGGCAGCCGCCCTCGAACCGCCGCCGCCCTCCGCCGTGCAGGAAAAGGCCCAGGTCATCGGGGTGATTGCCCCCAAAGGGGGGCTGGGAGTCACCACGCTGGCGCTCAACCTGGGGGTGACGCTCCGCACGCAGGCCAAACAAAGCACCATCGTAGCCGAATACCGACCGGGGCAGGGAACCATGGGGCTGCTTTTGGGGTATCTGAATCCCCAGGGGCTGAACCAACTACTCCAACGACAGGTTACGGAACTCAGCACCCGCTCGATTGAGCCGCAATTGGTCATCCACACCAGCGGGGTACGCTTTTTGCTCTCTTCTTACAAGCCGACCGACGCTCAACAGGCAGCCCAGGGAGAACCTTTCGAATCGTTGACCCGAACGCTCTCTTACATGAGCAAATACCTGCTGCTCGACCTGGGAACGGCCATCAACCCGATTGCGGCCAACACCCTGCCGATGTGCGACCGCATCATCATCGTGGTAGAACCCATCCCCGCCACGCTGGAACAGGCCAAAGCCATGTTCCACGATTTGGAGGAGATGGGCATCGGGCGAGGCCGCCGGCAAGTGGTGCTGGTCAACCGCGTCCGCTCCGACATTCATCTTTCCTGGAGCCAGGTGCAAGAGGAGTTGCAGGAGCGCGTGGCAGTATCCTTTACTCCTGCTCCCGAATTGCTCTACCAGGCCGCCATCCGCAACATGCCGGCGGTGCTCTATCAGAACGAAAGTTTGACCGCCCAGCAATTCGGCAAACTCTCGAAACTGGTTTTACAGGCTGCCTGAGGCAGACCTGCCATGAAGTCGTCGTCCGACAAATCCATTCGCAGAGCCGCAGCGCTGTTGCGCGAGGCCCGCAGAGGCGTGGCGCTGACCGGGGCGGGGATTTCGACGCCCTCCGGCATTCCGGACTTTCGTTCCCCCGAAAGCGGGTTGTGGAAGCGCTACGACCCGATGGAAGTGGCCTCCCTGCGGGCTTTTCGGCACAACCCGGAGCGCTTCTTCGCCTGG
>DRKV01000072.1 GCA_011051635.1 Chloroflexota bacterium
ACCGCCGGCGGGCTGCTTCCTATCAAAAAGTTCTCGAAGACCTGGATGCCTGGGTGCGGGAGCAGGTCGCCGGTATCCCGCCGGAGCGCCGGGTCATCGTCAGCGACCATTTGATGTGGGGGTACTTCTGCGCCCGCTACGGCTTCAGGCAGCAAGGAGCCATTATCCCCGGCTACAGCACCCTGGCCCAGCCCTCGGCGCAGGAACTGGCCGCTCTGGAGGATGCCATCCGGCAGGTGGGGGTTCCGGCCATCTTCGTGGGGAACACGGTCAACCCCTCCCTGGCGGAGCGGGTAGCCGCCGATACCGGCGTGAAACTGGTGACGCTCTACACCGGCTCGTTGAGCGACCCGGACGGCCCGGCGCCCACCTACGTGGAGTGGGTGCGCTACAATGTGTCCGCTATCGTGGATGCTTTGCGCTGAGAAAACAGGGAGACCTCCGTGTGGAAAGAACTTGAACGCACCAACCACCTTCTGCGGCGGGTATACGCCCCCCACCTGCCCGGCACGCCGATTTTGCGCCTCGAGCACATCAACCTGCGCTACGAGAGCGGCGCGGCGCTGGACGACATCACCTTCGAAGTCCACACCGGCGAGCGCATCGCCGTAATTGGCCCCAACGGAGCGGGCAAGAGCACCCTCTTCAAAATCATCGCCGGGGTGCTGTCCCCTACCTCCGGAGAAATCCACGTTTACGGCGGGGAGCCGGGCGCGCACGTCTGCATCGCCTACGTCCCCCAGCGCTCGCAGGTGGACTGGAACTTCCCGGTCACGGTAGCCGATGTGGTGATGATGGGGCGGGTGGGGCAGTTGGGGCTGCTCCGCTGGCCGAAAGCCTCCGACTGGGAGAAAGTGTACGCCGCCCTGGACGTGGTGCATCTGCGCCATCTCGCCAAGCGGCAGATTCGGCAACTCTCCGGCGGGCAGCAGCAACGTATGTTCATCGCCCGCGCCCTGGCGCAGGAAGCCCAGTTGATGCTCATGGATGAACCCCTGACCGGCCTGGATGTCCACTCGCAGGAGGAGGTCTTCGCCATCCTGGATACCCTCAAAGAGCAGAACGTGACCGTCCTGGTGGCGCTCCACGACCTGAAGATGGCTGCCGAGCGTTTCGACCGCATCATCTTGCTCAACCGGCGCATCGTGGCGATGGGGAGGCCAACGGAAGTGTTCACCACCGAAAACCTGCTGGAGGCCTACGGCGGGCACGTCCATCTGGTGTACGACGAGGACAAGACGCTGGCGGTCAGCGATACCTGTTGCGGCGAGGGAGAGGAGGTACACTGATGCTCACATTCTTGCTGGAACCTTTCCAATACCCTTTCATGCAGCGAGGCTTGCTGGCCGTCCTGATTGTCGGTGCGGTGTGCGCCGTGATTGGCACTTACGTGGTGCTGCGCGGCATGGCTTTCTTCGGCGACGCCCTGGCGCACAGCATCCTGCCCGGCATCGCCGTGGGGTATCTGGTCAACGGGAGCGGCTCTCTCTTCTGGTGGGCGCTGGGGACGGCGGTCGTCGCCTCCCTGGGAATTGGGGCTGTGACCCGCAACACGAAGATACGCGAGGACGCCGCCATCGGCATCATCTTCGCCGGGATGTTCGCCCTGGGGATTGCCCTCATCTCCACCGTGCGGACGTACAGCGTGGATTTGACTCATTTCCTGTTTGGGGATGTGCTGGGGGTGCAGGCCGGGGATTTGTGGCTGAGTGCTGCCTTTGGGGGACTCGTCATCCTGACGATTGCCGCGTTATACAAGGAATTTTTGGTGCTCTCCTTCGACCCCATATTGGCACAGACCCTGAGGATGCCGGTCCGCCTGCTGGATAACATCCTGCTGGTCCTGACGGCGGTCTCGATTGTGGTGGCCCTCCAGACCGTGGGGGTAGCCCTGATGTTAGCCATGCTGGTCACGCCGGCCTCCACCGCGTACCTGCTCACCCGCCGCCTGCCGGTGATGATGCTCCTGGCCGCGGCTCTGGCCTCGCTCTCCGGCGTGGTGGGGCTGTATGTCTCGTATTACTGGGGCGTTCCCTCCGGGGCGGCGATTGTGCTCGCCAGCACCCTTATCTTCGGGGTTGTGTGGTATGTACGGAGGGGCGAGTGGGTATAATGTAGTCAGGTAGTCGGGTAGTCGGGTAGTCGGGGAGTTGGGTAGTTTGTTGGTTCGTTCGTTCTCTTTCTCTTTCCCGTGAGGTGTTGTCATGCATCTGGAAACCGTCACCATCGAAAAACCCGAAGCGGTCAACTTCATTCTGGGACAGTCGCATTTCATCAAAAGCGTGGAAGACCTGCACGAGACCCTGGTCACGAGCGTACCGGGCATCAAGTTCGGGCTGGCGTTTTGCGAGGCCTCCGGCAAGCGCCTTGTGCGCTGGAGCGGTACGGACGAGACCATGATTGCTCTGGCGCAAAAGAACGCCCTGGCGATTGGGGCAGGGCATTCCTTCATCATCTTTTTGGGTGAGGGGTATTTCCCCGTCAACGTGCTCAACGCCGTCAAGAACGTGCCCGAAGTGGCGCGCATTTTCTGCGCTACGGCGAACCCTACTCAGGTCATCGTCGCCCAGAGCGAACAGGGGCGCGGCATCCTCGGCGTGATTGACGGCGGCTCCCCGCTGGGCGTGGAAGGCGAAGAAGACATCGCCTGGCGCAAATCCTTCCTCCGCGCAATCGGCTACAAAGCGGGATGATGCTGTGACCCTGGTCCCTTCCCAGCAGAACCTGGTCTCCGAATGGTTGGCGCGCCTGCACGAGGCGGGCTACCGGCTGACCGCCCCCCGGCGGGTAGTGGTGGAAGTCATCGCCAACAGTCGTTACGTGCTGGAGCCGCAGGCGGTCCACGCCCTGGCGCGTCAACGCTCTCCCCATATCGGGCTGGCTACGGTCTACCGCACGCTGGAGAAACTGGAAGACCTGGGGCTGATTCAACGCATCCACAGGCCGGACGGGTGTCAGGCCTTCATTGCTGCCGTGGAGGGGCACCGGCATCCCTTGATTTGCCGCCGCTGCGGGCGGGTGGAGTATTTTTCGGGTGATGCCGAGATTGTCGCCCGTCTCTCCCAACACGTGGCAGAGGAGAGCGGCTATATCATCCAGGAACATTGGCTGCAATTCTTTGGGCTGTGCTCCGAATGCCGTCAAGATGACACCGCATCGAATTAAGGATGAAGATTGGTGTGGGAAAAACATTGCAAAAACCTTGACGCACTGTGATTCCCGTGTATAATTGTTCCGCTGGATAACACAGTTGAGGTTTCGTCCTTGCGAGGGCAGACCGATAACAGCAGAAAAGGTGAAGCGACCAGAGACCGGGGCTGGGAAGTCCGGCGGGTCTGGTGAGCCGATACTTGCGGGAGCGGGTATCGGCGGCTTTGTCTGAGGCACCTTGACAATTGAAGAGTGACAGGAACGAAAGCGGAACCT
>DRKV01000073.1 GCA_011051635.1 Chloroflexota bacterium
CCGATGGGTTGAGCAAGAAGGCGCTCCCCATTTTGGAAGAGGTCGCCCAAGTGGACGACCGCGGCGGCATCGGCGCCGAAGAACTGGCGCAAGTGATTGGCGAATACGATGCGGCTATTGTGCGCGGGCGCACCAAGATGCGCGCCAACATCCTGGAAGCCGCCGATAAACTCAAGGTGATTGGCCGCGCCGGCGTAGGCGTGGACAACATTGACCTCTCTGCTGCGCAGCAAAAGGGCATCACCGTGGTCAACGCGCCCACGGCCTCTACCCTGGCTGTTGCCGAACTGACCATCGGGATGATGTTCGCCGTAGCGCGCTTTATTCCCCGCGCCGATGCGGGCATGAAAGCCGGTCAATGGCTCAAGAAGCAACTCAAAGGCACCGAACTGAACGGCAAAACCCTCGGCGTCATCGGCCTGGGGCGCATCGGCACCGCTGTGGCCGAGCGCGCTGCCGCCCTGGGGATGCAAATCGTAGGCTACGATGCCTTCGATGCCGCCCGCGAAGCCTTTGCCGCCAAAGGCTTCTCCGTGGTGGATACCCTGGATGCCCTCTACCCTCAGGTGGATTACATCACCCTGCATATTCCCCTCACCCCGCAGACCCGTAATCTCCTCGACGGGCAGGCTTTCGGCAAGATGAAGCCCGGTGTGCGCCTGATTTGTGCGGCCCGCGGCGGCGTGATTGACGAAACCGCCTTGCTGGGCGCCCTCGAATCCGGCCAGGTGGCCGGTGCCGCCCTGGATGTCTTCGCCGAGGAACCGCCCGGCCTGACGGCGCTTGTCTCACACCCCAATGTGGTTGCTACCCCTCATATTGGCGCACAAACCAAAGAAGCCCAGGACCGCGCTGCGGTGGACATCGCTACCGAAGTAGTCGCGGCCCTCAAGGGCGAACCCCTGCGCTGGAAGGTCATTTGACTATGGAAGAAAAACTGCAACGCTTGAAAACTCTCCTGGCTGAATCCACCGATTTGGCCCGCGCCGCTGCCTTGCTGGAATGGGACCAGCAGGTCAACATGCCGGAAGGCGGAGCGCGCGCCCGCGGCGAACAACTCTCCACTTTGCAGCGCCTGGCACATGAGCGCTTTACCTCCGATGAGGTGGGGCAACTCCTCGAAGATTTGCAGCCCTATGCTGAACAACTGGACCCCGACTCGACGGAAGCCCGCTTGCTGTATGTGACCGGGCGCGAGTACCGCAAGCGCACCAAAGTTCCCGCTTCGCTGGTGGCCGAATTCACGGAGGTGGTCTCCCGTGCCCATCAGGTTTGGGCGCAGGCTCGCGCCAACGATGATTTTGCCGCTTTCGCTCCCCACTTGCAGCGCATTGTGGAACTGCGGCAGCAATATGCCAATCTCTTCGCCCCCTTCGACCATGTTTACGACCCCCTCCTGGATGATTTCGAGCCGGGCGTGAAGACCGCCGATGTGCAGGCCGTCTTTGAGCAATTGCGCCCTCAGCAGGTGGAACTCATCAAGGCCATCGGTGAGCGCCCGCAGGTGGATGATTCCTTCCTCTACGGAAAGTTCGCCCCGCAACGCCAGTGGGATTTCGGCGTTGAGGTTCTTACGAAGATGGGGTACGACTGGAAGCGGGGCCGCCAGGACAAATCGGCGCATCCCTTCACGACCAGTTTTGGCGTTGGGGATGTGCGTATCACCACGCGGGTGGACAAAGGGTTCCTCAGCCCGGCTTTCTTTGCCACGATACACGAGGGCGGGCATGCTCTCTACGAGCAGGGAGTTGCCGATGAACTCTCCCGCACCCCCCTGCAAGGTGGGGCTTCCCTGGCCTTCCATGAATCGCAGTCTCGCATGTGGGAGAACCTGGTAGGGCGTTCCCGCCCCTTCTGGGAGTATTTCTTCCCGCGCTTGCAAGAAGTCTTCCCCGCCCAGTTTGGCAATCTCTCGCTGGATGCTTTCTACAAAGGCATCAACAAGGTGGAGCCTTCCCTTGTGCGTGTGGAGGCTGATGAGGCCACCTACAACCTGCACATCATGCTGCGCCTGGAAATCGAAATCGGCCTGATGGATGGTTCCGTGCAGGTCAAGGATTTGCCCGAAATCTGGAACACGCGCATGCAGGAGTACCTCGGCGTAGTGCCTCCCAACGATGCCGAGGGCGTGCTGCAAGATGTCCACTGGTCGGGCGGGATGATTGGTTACTTCCCCACCTACGCTTTGGGGAACGTCATCTCAGCCCAGTTGTGGGAGAAGATTGTAGAAGACATCCCCGACCTGGATGAGCAGATGCGCCAGGGCAAATTCGACGCCCTTTTGGACTGGACGCGGGAGAAGATTCATCGTCACGGCGCCAAGTACGAACCGAAAGACCTCTTGCAGCGAGTGACCGGCTCCGCCATGGACCCCGCCCCCTACATGCGTTATCTGAAGAACAAATTCGGCGAGATTTACGGCCTCTCGTAGCCCGAAAGAGACCTCACGGGTTTCCCAAACCCGTGAGGTCTTGAAATTTCACCCTTGACTTCCCCCCATTCTGTGTTACTATTGGGGGCGTTGGAGACCAGTAGTACACGTTGGAAGAAGCAACAGCGGCTCGTGGTGTCATCCACGGGCTTTTTTTGTGCCGACGTTCCGATGCTGCACGTACCGAGTCTCGCAATACCTAATTTTTCTGACCGGACGACCGGTCGCATAATTTCAAGGAGACAAAGAAATGTCCGAACGTACAACTGGAACCGTCAAGTGGTTCAACGGCACCAAAGGCTATGGCTTCATCGAACGCGCCGAAGGCGAAGATGTTTTCGTGCACTATTCCGCCATTCAGGGCGACGGCTACCGCAACCTGGAAGAAGGCCAGCAGGTCGAATTCTCGGTGGAACGCGGCCCCAAGGGCCTGCAGGCCGTTGATGTAGTAGTGATTTCTTCCTACTAAACGACCCCGCACACGCGAAAAGCCCCCGACTCACGTCGGGGGCTTTTTTTGTGGTTCAACCCGGAATGGGGGGGGAAAGACTTCCGAGATTTCGGCACAAGTTGCGCCGTACGAGGGACACACCGCTAAAATCTCGGAAGTCTCGCTATCCTGTCCCACAAATCCGCCCAGAGCCTTTTTTGTTTCTTCGGCGTGTATCCGCGTTCCCGTTTTCCCGGCTGGAGCGCGGCTCAATCCGGCGAGAGGTAGGCAATCGCCTCGCTGCGGTTGCCGTCCATCACCAGTTCGAGATGGGATGCGGGGCGGTAATCGGAGACGCGAATCAGGTGCAGACAGGATTCCAGGGCGGCGGCTTCTTCAGGGAGAAAGTCGCTCAGGCAGTTGGGACTGTTGTAGAAGAAATCCCGGTTGAAGAAAACATCGTCGTCATCCAGGTAAATTGCCAGGGGGTAAATGCGCGCTTCCACCATGTCCTGGAAAAAGTGCGTGCCGAAGGATGGTTCCGGCATCCCCGTCCCTATACTCTTGCCGGCCAGTTCGACCAGGGAGCGGGTGTTGTAGATGTCCCCGTACTTGATGGGAACGCCCAAATCGGGATTTGTGGTGCCCCAGCGCCCCGGCCCGACGCAGATGAAGACCTTGCCCGCCAGGGCGATGTTCAGGCGGCTGATAGCCTGTACCAGCCGGACGCGCTCGTTTTGGGTCGGGAGGGCGAAATATCCTTCGGGGGGGACAAACAATACATAACGGACGCCGCCCACGTATCCCTCCGGCACCATCCGGGATGTGGTGAAAACCGTATCGCGGGCGGCAATATCCTCCGGGAACTCGATATCCGCATCCTGGAAGTGACTCTGGGGGCGGCATTGCAGCAGGCAGATGTCCACATCCGGCTTGAGGGCCTGCGGGTTGCGGATGTGGAGGGTGAATTCGGTATCCACGGGGGTGTGGTAGTGTTTTTCGAGCAGGCGGAGCGCCTCGCGCATGTGAGCGGCAAAATCGGTGCGGCGCAGCAGTTCATCGAAGGTGACCACGAGTTTGTGCACACCCCCGCCCAAAAGCCGCGTCCGCAAAGGAGTCAGGTAGCCGCCCTGGTCTTGATGGAAGATGTACCGCAGGGGCGGGTAGCGCTCGCTCAGAATTTCGTGCAAGGGCAGCGTCTTGAAGGCGTTCTCCTCCAGGTCAATCACATCCACGTAGCGCTGGGAGTAACGCTGAATTTCTTTGGGAGATTTCTCCGGGCGCAGCATGGGATGGCTGAGCGCCACCAGACGGGGGTAGTCGCTCCCCTTCTGGTCCACCGCCCGCGTCCCCAGGCCCCACACCAGGCGCAGGAAGCCCGTCTTGCGGTCAATTTGGGGCGCCCAGCGGTACAGGTTGCGGCTGAAGGCTACGCCCGCCCCGTGAGGCAGGAAGTAACGCCCGAATTGTTCCCCTTCCACCACCTGGATGAGGATAGCCATGCGCTCATCGTAATCTTGCAGGTTCTTGCTGCGCCGGTAGAGCAAAGCGTCGGGGTTGAGAGAACTGGCGTACACCAGGCGGATGGCGCGGGTGAGGGCGTTCAGATTCTCCTCCGGCGTGCCCTGGTTGGGGCAAAAGACGCTCTCGTACTTCCCGGCAAAGGAGGTACCGAAGTTGTCTTCCAGCAAACTGGAGGAGCGCACGATGAGGGGCTTGTCCCCCACTTTTTCGAGAACCGCTTGCAATTTTTCCAGCACGTCGGCGGGGAAGTCCCCGGCCATGAACTCCTGTTTGATGCGCTCGTATTCTCCCCGGATTTCCTCCACGCTCTTGTATTTCTGGTCGGCCCAGGCGAGCAATTGATTGGCCGCCATGTAGGTGTACATCAAATCCGCGCCCAGGAAGTAAGATTCGGGCAGGCGGAAATGGGAGCGCACCTCCTCGCTGGCGACCTCGCTCAGGATGCGGGCGGCCAGGAGCATCCCGGCGGCTTTCCCCCCGATTTTGCCCTGCCCGATTTTCCGCTTGCGGATTTCGTACAGGTCGTTGACGGTAAACCACTTCTTGGCGATTTTGATGTAGGCCAACTGGTCGCTAATCATCGTGCGGATGAGGACGACCTTGATTTCCTGCAAGCGCGGTTCCGCCTTCTCGCGGGCCTCGGGGGGCATGTCCTCGATGGCGAAGGCCTGCTCGAAGAGCATATCCTGGGGAGCCAGTTCGGGGTTGAATGAGACGAGCATGTCCTCCGGGTTGGCGATGCGCTCGTGGAGGACATCGCGCAGGATTTCCTCGAACAACTCGTAGGGCAGGTTGTAGGCGAAATAGAAATCCGTCAGGTAATCGCGCACCCGCATGAGGCGCAATTCCCACACTTCGCTGGTTTCTTCGGCAAAGGGGTCGTAAAGGCCCTCGCGCTTTTGGGAGCGGATGGCCTGTTCGCGCACCTCGGCTTCGAAGCGCTGCGGAGTGATGATGCCCCGCTGAAAGAGTTCCCTCCGCATGTAAGCGCGGATGCGCGTGCTGAGAATGGGATATTGCGCCAGAGTCAGGTAGATGTTGAGGACGTGGTCGGAGGAGGCAGGAGGCAGCATAAGACAAACAAAAAAGGGGAAACGGTCTTTCATTGAAGAGAGACCGTTTCCCCTTCGGGAGGGGGTCAGCCCAGGTGCATGGGCATGATGACGTGCAAGAACTGTTCGTCCCCGATGGGGCGCAGCACGCCGGGAGCGTTGTCGGCGGTGGTCTCCAGGGCCACGTTGGGGGTCTTGATGACTTCCAGCACGTCCCGCAGGTAGCGCACGTTGAAGGCAATCAGAATCGGGCTGCCCTCGATGGAGGCCTCCACCAGGTTGCGGCTGGAGCCGATTTCCTCCGATTGCCCCGAAATTTCCACGGTGCCGGGCTTCATCTCGCCGCCGGGGACGATGTTCAGGCGGGCAATCAGCGAGCCTTCGCGGGCGAAAATCTCGGCCTGCTTGCAGGCTTTGAGGAAGGCTTTGGTGGAGAGCACGGTGCGCGTCTGGTAACTGCGCGGGATGATTTGAGTCACATCGGGGTAGTTGCCCTCGATGAGTTGGCTCACCAGTTCGGCATCCTTCAGGCGGAAGACGACCTGACTGCGTTCTTCCAATAACAGCATGGTCAGGGTTTCCTCGCCGTCGCTGGCGATGCGGGCCAGTTCGCTCAGGGCGCGGGCCGGGATGACTGCCCGGATGGGGCGGGGCGCAGGAGATGAGATAGTCGCCTTACGCACCGAGAGACGGAAGCCGTCCGTAGCAGAAAGTGTGATGGTGTCTCCCTCCACCTGCACCAGTACGCCCGTCAGGATGGGGCGGGCCTCGTCGGCGGAGGCGGCAAAGACGACCTGCTGAATCATGTCTTTGAAATCGGCCACGTTGAGGGAAATGCCCTCGCTGATATCCGCTACCGGCATGGGAGGGAACTCTTCGGCGTCGATGCACTTGACGTTGGTGCTGGATGGGCCGCATTCCACCCGCAGCGTTTGGGTGCTGGTGTCCAGAGAGAGGTCAACCTGCTGTTCGCTGAGGGTATTGACCAGGTCTGTAAAGGTGCGCGCCGGGACGGTGGTAGCGCCGTCTTCCTCGATGCGCGCTCCAATCCAGCAGGTGATGCCCATCTCCAGGTTGGTTGCAGAGAGGCGCAGACGGCCCTCGTCGGTGGCGATGAGGATGTTAGCCAGCACGGGCAGGGTGCTGCGCGGCGAGACGGCGCGGGAAACGATGCTCAGACCGTGTGCCAGGTTCTTCTGCAATACGGATACGTTCATGGGCGGCTCCTCGGTGTATGCTTCTTGGGGACTGCGTTGTTGTTGCCCCCAATTTTACCATCACCGGAACAAAATGCGCCGCCAGTTCTTCCCCCGCGTAGTAGGGCAATCGCATATGATTTGCAACGGGTCAAAATGGCGCGCATGGTCGCGATTGCCCCTTGCGAAGATGCCGGGCGGACGAGGAAAGCGGCATCGAGATGCTGCACTCCAAAGTGCGTGCCCCCCCGGCAGACCTGACGGGTCTCGCAGACCCGTCAGGTCTTGGGAGGCGGCATCGAGACGCCGCACTCCAAACCGAAGCCTGTTCCCACGGCCTGGAATCAGTCGCCGCAGGGCGATTTCGCAACGGTTGGTGCAGTTTCAACTGCCGCCTTCTACGACATTTGCCTGCACCAGATGTCCTCCGCGTTCCCCGCGTCGCCGGGTGAAAAAAGCCTCCCCCAGAGACGCGCCTGTGTCCCCGGAATCAGAAAAGGGCCTGGACAATGCCAGACCCTTTTCCAACAGGGAGAAATCCACACGCGGCGTTACAGCCAGCCGCGCAACTCCATCGCTTTCACCACGCGTCCGATAGCCACCATGTAGGCTGCGTCGCGCATGTACACGCCTTCCTTTTCGGCCATCTCCAGCACCGCGTGGAAGGCACTGGTCATCTTGCTGTCCAGTTTGCTGAGCACTTCTTCCTTCGACCAGTAGAAATTCATATCGTTCTGGACGCTCTCGAAGTAGGAAGTTGTCACGCCGCCGGCGTTGCACAGGAAATCGGGGATGTTGAAGATACCGCGTTCCTTGAAGAACTCGTCCGCTTCGGGGGTGGT
Organism: Chloroflexota bacterium; assembly: GCA_011051635.1. Taxonomy (GTDB): domain Bacteria; phylum Chloroflexota; class Anaerolineae; order Anaerolineales; family DRKV01; genus DRKV01. Next base: position 7,476 of record DRKV01000073.1, read on the forward strand.
GGGGCCGTTGGCGCCTTCCGCCACGATTTTGACGCGGTCGCTGATTTTCTGCACCGTCTCGGCATTGACCTGGCCCTCCAGGGCGGCGGGGATGAGCACGTCCACGTCTTTGCTAATCCAGGCATCGCCCGGCTCAATCTCGTACCCGGCCTCGATGGCCTTGTCCTTGTCAATCGTGCCGTACTGGTCGGTGATGGATTGCAGGAAGTAGGGGTCAATCCCGTCTTTGTGGCTGACGGTGTACGCGGCGCGGTCCTCGCGGTCCCAGTAAGATACGCAGGCCACCTTGCCGCCCAGCATCTCGATGAAGCCGATGGCGGCATACTGCGCCACGTTGCCGAAGCCCTGGATGGCCGCCCACGCTTTGGTGGAATCCATCTTGAGGTGCTTCATGGCCTCGCGCACGGTGTAGATGACGCCAAAGCCGGTGGCTTCCGTGCGTCCCAGGGAGCCGCCGCCGCCCACGGGCTTGCCGGTAATGACGCCGGGGGTGTACTCGCCGACCAGTTTGGAGTATTCGTCCATCATCCAGCCCATCATCTGGGGGGTGGTGCCCACATCGGGGGCGGGAACGTCCTGACGGGGGCCGATGTTGCGCCACATCTGGTCTACCCAGCCGCGGCAGAGTTGTTCCTTCTCATGCACCGAGAGCGTGGAGGGGTCAATCGCCACGCCGCCCTTGCCGCCGCCCAGCGGAATGTCGGCTACGGCACACTTCCAGGTCATCCACATCGCCAGGGCGCGGACGGTGTCCATTGTCTCCGCGGGGTGGAAGCGGATGCCGCCCTTGTTCGGGCCGCGGGCGTCGTTGTGCTGAATGCGGTAACCGAAGAAGACGCGCTTCGTACCGTCGTCCATGCGTACCGGAATCATGAATTTGTATTCGCGCATCGGCCAGCGCAGCATCTCGCGTACTTCGGGGTCCAGGTTGAGCAATTCGGCCACGTGGTCGAACTGCTGTTGCGCCATGTGAAAGGCATTGATTGTTTCGCTCATACGAGATTCTCCTTGGAATGAGAGGCTGTTTCCCGCACGGAAACCGTCGGGCAAAAGATAGATGCCCCCGCTGAATATACGGGGGCACGAGGGCTATCTACATATACGAGTACAGAGCGGCACACTGACGTGTGCCTTGCGAAAACCATTGCCGGGGAAGTTGCCGCTGATTTCGCTGCATGGGGCTGGAACCGCTTTCTCCGTACTGCGCCATAACGATAACAAAGGAAGAGTTGTCCGTCAAGTGCCAAGTGTCACGTATCAAGTATCACGTGCCAAGTATCAAGTGTCATGTGTCAAGTGCCACGTATCACGTGTCGGGATGCAGGCGGCGGTTCAGGATGCGGCGCACCACTTGCGGGTCGGCCTGGCCGCGGGTCTCCCGCATCACCTGCCCGAAGAGATAGTGGAACAATCCGCTCTTGCCCGCCCGATACTGGGCGACCTGTGCGGAGTGGGCAGCCAGCACTTTGTCCACCGCGGCCTCCACCGCCGCCTCGTCGGAAACCTGGTGCAGGCCGCGGCGCTCCACGATGGCGGATGCGCTTTCTCCGCTTTCCAGCATCTCCTCCAGCACGGATTTGGCCGTGTTCTGGTTGATTGCCCCCTCCGCCAGCAGGTCCAGCAGGGCGGCGAAGGCTTCGGCGGGCAAAACTTCGTGCGGAGCAGTCCCGCCGCGGGCGTTGAGCAGGGCGAACAGCGCCCCCGTCATCCAGTTGGCCGCCGCGCGGGGCGGCGCTTTGGTGGCGCGTGCCAGGGCCTCGAAATAATCGGCGGTGGCGGCCTCCTCCACCAGCAGGGCGGCGGTCTCCGCGGGCAGGGCGGACTCCTGCACGAAGCGGCGCATCCGGGCCTGGGGCAGTTCGGGCAGGGAGGCGCGCACCCGCTCTATCCACGCTGCGGGAACCACCAGGGGCGGCAGGTCCGGCTCCGGGAAGTAGCGGTAATCGTGGGCTTCCTCCTTGCTGCGCTGGATGACCGTTTGCTGGGCGCTCTCGTCCCAGCCGACCGTCTGCTGCTCGACCGTTCCCCCGGCCTCCAAAATAGCGCGCTGGTGCGCCGCTTCGTAGGCGATGGCGCGCTCCAGGGCGCGAAAACTGTTCAGGTTCTTGATTTCCACCCGATTGCCCAGCCAATCCGCCCCCGCCGGGCGCACGGAGACGTTGGCCTCGAAACGCATCACCCCCTTCTGCATATCGCCGCTGTTGACGCCCAGGTAGCGCAGGATGCGCCGCAGGGCTTCGCCGTAGGCCCGCGCCTCCGCCGCAGAGCGCATGTCCGGTTCGGAGACAATCTCCAGGAGGGGCACCCCGGAGCGATTGAGGTCCACCAGCGAGAAGGCTTCGCCCGTTTCGGGGTCGGCGCGGTGGGTCAGTTTGCCGGTATCCTCCTCCAGGTGGACGCGCCGCACCCGCACCAGGCGGGAACCGCCCCCCGCGGGGATGACCAGGCGCCCTCTCCCGGCCAGGGGGG
>DRKV01000074.1 GCA_011051635.1 Chloroflexota bacterium
AATGCCGCCATCCGATGTGTCCCTCGCGTGGAGGAGGGGCAGCGCGTCCGCAGCGGTGATTTGCTGGCCGAGGTGGACGGCCCGGCGCGGGCTGTACTGGCCGCCGAGCGGACGGCGCTCAACTTCCTGGGGCGCATGTCCGGGATTGCCACCCTCACCCGCCGCTTTGTGGACGCCGTGGCCGGGACCGGGGCGGTCATCCTGGATACCCGCAAGACCGCGCCCGGCCTGCGCCGCGCCGACAAACTGGCCGTACAGCGCGGCGGGGGACAGAATCATCGCATGGGCCTGTATGACATGATTCTCATCAAGGACAACCACATTGATTTCGCCGGTTCGCTGACGGAGGCCGTGCGCCGCGCCCGCGCCGCCCACAGTGGATTGCCCCTCGAAGTGGAGACCCGCACCCTGGCAGACGTGGAGGCCGCCCTGTCCCTGGGTGTGGAGCGCATCCTGCTGGACAACATGAGCCTGGAGACCATGCGGCAGGCCGTGCAACTGACGGCGGGGCGCGCCAGACTGGAAGCCAGCGGCAACGTCACCCTGGAGCGGGTGCGTCCCATCGCCGAAACCGGTGTGGATTACATTTCCATCGGAGCGTTGACCCACTCCGCACCGGTATTTGACGTGAGTATGAAGGTGTGCAAGTGAGAAAGTTTGCAAGTGTGCAAGTTTGCAAGTTTGCAAGTGGGTGACTGGGTAACGGGGTGATTGGGGAGGCAGGGATTGGGGATTAGGGAGCAGGGATTGGGTGTAGCCTCCGTCTCGCAACTCCCTAACTCCGCAACCCTCTAACCTCGCACCCCGCACGTGACACTTGATACGTGACACGTGGTACGCAACAAGGAGACCACTATGAACGCCGAAGTACAGGCCATGTACGAAAAGATGCGCCGCAAATTGGAGGGCATCGTTCCCGATGTGGAATTGCGCTACAAGGCTGAACTGGCCGTCGAAATCGAGCACCTGAAAAAGGAGCGGAACGCCGTCATTTTGGGGCACAACTACATGGAACCGGCTCTCTACCACTCGGTTCCCGACTTCACCGGCGATTCCCTCGGCCTCAGCCGCCTGGCCGCTCAAACCGACAAGGATGTGATTGTCTTCTGTGGGGTGGGGTTCATGGCCGAGACCGCTAAAATCCTCAACCCCGACAAGACCGTACTCATCCCCTCCGAGAAAGCGGGTTGCTCGCTGGCCGAATCCATCACTGCCGAGGACGTGCGCGCCCTCAAGGCGCGTTTCCCCGGTGTGCCGGTCGTGACCTACGTCAACACCTACGCCGACGTGAAAGCCGAGAGCGATTACTGCTGCACCTCCGGCAACGCCGCCAAACTGGTGGCGTCGCTGGAGAGCGATACGGTCATTTTTCTGCCGGATGAATACCTGGCCCGCAACGTGGCCCGGGAGACGGGAAAACGGGTCATCGTTCCCCCCACCCCAACCCTCTCCCCGTCGGGGGGAGGGCAACCCCCTACCCCAACCCTCCCCTCACGGGGGGGAGGGCTACCCCCTACCCACACCCTCCCCCCACTGGGGGGAGGGCAGGGAGGGGGGCTCATCATCTGGGACGGACGCTGCGAAGTCCACGAGAAGTACACCGTGGACGACATTCGCGCCATCCGCGAACAGTTCCCGGACGTGGTGATTCTCTCGCACCCTGAATGTTCCCCTGAGGTGGTGGCCGCTTCCGATTTCGCCGGGAGCACCAGCGCCATGATTCGTTACGTGGCCGAGACCAACGCCCCCCGCTACCTGCTCTTGACCGAGTGCTCGATGGGCGACAATGTAGCCGCCGTCCATCGCGACAAGGAATTTCTGCGCCTGTGTACCGTGCGTTGTCCGCACATGAACCAGATTACCCTGGAAAACACCCTCGAATCCCTGCGCGACCTGAAGTATGAAGTCCACATCCCCGAAGACATCCGCCGCCGCGCCCTGACCGCCGTCGAGCGGATGTTGGCGGTGGGGTAGCCATGCACACTTCTGATGTCCTCATCATCGGCTCCGGGATTGCCGGGGCTGCCGCCGCCCTGCAACTGGCGCAAGACCCATCCGTGCGCGTCACCGTGCTGACCCGCGCCGCCGACCCGCACGAATCCAACACCCGCTACGCCCAGGGCGGCATCGTCAGCCGCGGGCCGGACGACGACCCCGACCTGCTGGCCGCCGACATCCTGCGCGCCGGGGCGGGCGCCAGCCGTCCGCAGGCCGTGCGTTTGCTGGCCGAGCAGGCCCCCGCCCTGGTGGATGAAATCCTGATGCGGCGCGCTCGCGTCCCCTTCGACCGGGATGCGGACGGCGGCCTTGCCTGGGGGCGGGAGGCGGCCCACTCGCGGCGGCGCATCCTGCACGTGGGCGACGGGACGGGCAAGGCCATCATCGTCGGGCTGCTGAACGCTCTCAAACGCTACCCCAACGTCCGCATTCTCACCCAGGTCACGGCCATAGACCTGATAACCTTTCCCCACCACTCCCGCGACCCGCTGACGGCTTACGAACCGCTTCGCTGCTATGGGGCCTACGGCTTCGACCAGCGGCAGCGCCTCGTGCATCGCTACCTGGCCCCCTACACCGTCTTGGCGACCGGTGGGCTGGGGCGCATCTACCGTAGCACTACCAACCCGCCGGGAGCGCGCGGCGACGGGCTGGCGATGGCGCACCGCGCCGGGGCGCGCATCGTCAACGCCGAGTACGTCCAGTTTCACCCTACGGCGCTGGCCGTGCCTGGGGCGGAAGGTTTTCTCATCAGCGAGGCGGTGCGCGGCGAAGGCGGCGTGCTCCTTACCCCCGAAGGCCGCCCCTTCATGGCCGATTACGACCCCCAGTGGAAAGACCTGGCCCCCCGCGACGTGGTCGCCCGCGCCATCCATCACCAGATGGAGACCCACGGCTACACCCACGTCCTGCTGGACATCGCCAGTCGCATGGAGGCGGAGGCCATCCGTGCCCGCTTCCCGAACATCTACGCCACCTGCCTGAAGGCGGGCGTGGACATCACCGCCGAGCCGATTCCGGTCGTCCCGGCGGCGCACTACTTCTGCGGCGGCGTGCTGGTGGATTTGGAAGGCCGTTCCAGCATCGAGAATCTGTACGCCGTGGGGGAGGTCAGTTGTACGGGATTACATGGAGCCAACCGTCTGGCTTCGACTTCTCTGCTGGAAGGCCTCACCTGGGGATACCGCGCTGCCCTGGATATTGCTGCCCGCCTGAAAGGAGAGGGGGGAGCGGACTCCCTTCCAAAGGGCGCGGTGCCCCCCTGGGATGAGAGCGGCCTTACGGCGGAACCTGACCCCGCCCTCATCCAGGGGGATATGCAGACCATCCAGAACATCATGTGGCATTACGTCGGGCTGGCCCGCAGCGGGGAGCGGCTTTCCCGCGCCATCCGGGAGTTGCGGCACCTGTGGAACGAAATCGAGACCTTCTACCGCACCACCCGCCTGAGCGACGGGTTGATTGGCCTGCGGAACGCGGTGGAGGCTGCCCTGGTGGTGGCGCAGGCGGCCCGGCACAATCACCGTTCGCGGGGGGCGCACTTTCGGGTGGATGCCACCGAGGGGGAGAACTGGTTTTAGCGCGGGCACTCCCGAGATGAGGTGGGGGCGAGGCCTCACCGCGGGAGTACTCAAGAAATGTAGAAAAGTCGCTTGAAGAACGCAGATTACGCTGATGCCCGCTGATGCCCGCTGATTCACACGGAAAAACGATTGTCTGCAATGGCTGTCGCCTGTGCCGCTCTTG
>DRKV01000075.1 GCA_011051635.1 Chloroflexota bacterium
CCGTACGCCTCCGGACTCGGGGGTTTTTTGTTCCCTGCCTTGCTGCCGCCCGCCCTGGTGCTCTTTTTCGGAGGGCTGTTGGCCTTCTTCGTGTACGCCTTCTTCCCCGCGGCGGCTCCGGCCCAAAGACAGGCTGCCGCCATCGCCCCTGTGGAAGCCCCCGCTCCCCCCGATGCAGACGCGTCACCCGCCGGCAAAAAGGGAACCCTGGCCCCCCTCTTCACCCCCGAAGTGCAGCACTGGAAGAAGGACATCCGGAGCTGGGCGCGCCGCTGGGACCTGGACCCCAATCTGGTCGCCACGGTGATGCAGATTGAGTCCTGCGGCAACCCGCAGGCCACCTCCCGCGCCGGAGCGATGGGACTGTTTCAGGTGATGCCCTTCCACTTCAAGAGCGGCGAAGACCCCTACGACCCCGATACCAACGCCTTGCGCGGACTGGGCTACCTGCGCCGCTCCCTGGACGCTTTCGGACAGGAGGCCCGGCTGGCCCTGGCGGGATACAACGGGGGCATCGGGGGCGCCAGCCGCCCGGAATCGCTGTGGGCTGCGGAAACCGTCCGCTACGCGTACTGGGGGGCGGGCATCTACGCCGAAGCGCGGGCCGGGAAAAAGCAAAGCGCCCGCCTGCAGGAGTGGCTGAATGCAGGGGGCGCCAGTTTGTGCGCCCAGGCGCGGCGCGTTTTGGGGGTCAGGTAGCACAATCGGGGTGGGAGAGGGGCAACCAGATGTGAAAGGTGGTGCCCTCTCCGGGACGAGAATCCACTTCAATGCGGCCCCCGTGGGCGCGCACAATCCAATAGGCGATGGAAAGTCCGAGGCCGAATCCCTGCCCGTCTTTGCCGCGCGTCCTGGCTTTCTCCGCCCGGTAGAAACGCTCGAAAATGTGGGGTAAATCTTCGGGGGCGATGCCGGGGCCGCTATCCTGCACGCTGAGGTGCGCCTGCTCTCCGCTTCTGCCGATGTTGACCCGCACCCGCCCCCCCGGCGGCGTGTAGCGCAGGGCGTTGCCCACCAGATTGACGAGTACCTGCTTGAGGCGGTCGCGGTCGGCGCACACCTGCACCTGGTCGAACTCCCCGATTTCCAGTTGCACGTGGTCTTTCGCCAGCACCTGCAACTCGCCGATGACCTCCAGCACCAGGGCGTCCAGTTCGGTGCGGGCGCGGGTCAGGGGCAGGTTGCCGCTCTCGGCGCGGGAGAGCACCAGCAAATCGCCCACCAGCCGGGTGAGACGGTCCACTTCGTTCTCGATGCTGTCCAGCGATTCCAAATCCTGGCCGGGGAGGCGGCGCAGGAGGGCGACGTTGCCCTTGATGACGGTCAGGGGGGTACGCAGTTCGTGGCTTACGTCGGCCAGAAAACGCCGCTGGACGAGAAAAAGGCGCTCCAGGCGTTCCAGCGTTTGATTGAAGGCCATAATCAACTGGCCGATTTCGTCGTTGGGGGGCAGCCCGTAGGGGGGGATGCGGCGGGAGAGGTCGTCGGCGCGGGTGATTTGCAGGGCGACGCGAGTGACGCTCTCCACGGGGGCGAGCAGCCTTTGGGTGGCGAACCACACAATCAGACCGGCTCCCAGGGCGGTAGTCACGCTCCACAGGAGAAGGATGCGCAAAACCGAAGAGCGGAGTTTTTCCAGAAAGGTCAATCCCAGCCCGATTTGGAGTACCCCGAAGGGTTCGCCGCCGCGCCGCAAGATGAGAGAGAGCACCCGCAGGCGTTCTCCGTTCAGCGTGACCGAGGTGAATTCCGAGTGGTTGGCGTAAAGGGCGGAGCGCGATAGCGGTTTGACCAGCGGCCCGATGCGGCGCGGCCAGGCCCAAATCAGCGTTTCGGAAGCCCCCCACAACTGGATGCTGCTGATGCCGGTGCGCTCCGTCTCCAGTTCCTGCTCCAGGGCTTCGAAAGATGCGGCAGTGAGAGGCTGGGCTGCCTGGGCGTTGATGTAGCGTACCACCCGTTGGGAGGTATCCAGCAGCACGTCATCCACCTGCTGGAGGATGGTCCCGGAGATGACCTGGTAGAGGACGACGCCGAGAACCAGTTGCAGCCCGCCCAACAGCAGCGTGTAGAGCAGGGTGAAGCGGGAACGCAGGGTCATCTAGTCGGGTTCCCTCAGCACGTAACCCACCCCGCGCACGGTATGGAGCAGGCGCGGCTCGCCCCCTTCTTCCAGTTTTTGCCGCAGGTAGCGCATGTAAACTTCGATGATGTTGCTGGCCCCGCCGAAATCGTAGCCCCAGACGCGGTCGAAGATGAAATCGCGGGTCAATACCTGGCGGGGGTGAAGCAGGAACAACTCCAGCAAGTCGTACTCTTTGGAAGTCAGGGTGATGGTGCGCTCGCCGCGCCGCGCCTGCCGCGTGCCGGTATCCAGTTCCAGGTCGGCGAAGCGCAGCACCTGGGGCACGGCGGGCTTGGTGCGCCGCAAAAGGGCGCGGATGCGCGCCAGGAGTTCGTCCAGGTTGAAGGGCTTGACCATGTAATCGTCCGCCCCCATATCCAGCCCCATAACGCGGTCGTTGACCGAATCCCGCGCCGTCAAAATCAGGATGGGCACGTTGCTGCCCGCCCGCAGCCGCCGGCAGACCTCCATTCCATCCAGGCCGGGGAGCATCAAATCCAGCACCACCAGGTCGGGCGGGTCTTGCTGCGCCTTTTGCAGGCCGGTCAGCCCGTCGGTTGCCACCTCCACCTCGTAATTTTCATACGCCAGCCCCCGGCGCACAAAGCGCACGATGGCCTCGTCGTCTTCGATGACCAGAATTCTGGTGCCCATAACGTTCTCCTCGGAGTTCCAAAAACCTGACGGGTTTCAGACTATACCACAACCGCGTCCCGGAAACCTGACGGGTCTCGCAGACCCGTCAGGTTTTTTAGGGCTACGCCACAATCGCGCCCTGGGCCGAATCGCGCAGCGTCCAGGCGCGGCTCTCCACGCCCGCGGCGCGGAAGGCGGCCTGAACGGCCTCGGCGATGGCCCTGCTTTGCCCTCTGCGGCAGAAGACCACCATCCCCGGCCCCGCCCCGGAGAGGGCCGCCGCTCCGCCCAGGTTGCGGGCGGCCTCCAGCGCCGCCTCCATGCCGGGGAGGTGCGGCAGGCGGTAAGGCTGGTGCAATACGTCCTGCATGGCCTCCCGCAGAAGGGGCAGGTCGCCGCTTCGGAGGGCCTCCACCACCAGCAGAGCGCGCCCGATGCTGCCCGCGGCGGCCTCCAGGCTCACCTGGGCGGGCAGGGCGGCGCGGGCCTGTC
>DRKV01000076.1 GCA_011051635.1 Chloroflexota bacterium
AATGGGCGACTCTGCCTGCAAACGCTGGGTTGTCATCAGGAAGAGGAAGACCAGCACCATTCCCCCTGCGAACAAATACGAAAGTTGCCAGGCCCTGACATAGGCGAGGGGATTAGCCAGGCTGAACAAAGCCACATAGGAGTAGGCCGCCAGCAGCAAGGCAGTGACATAGCCCGCCCACGTCAGCCAGGGACGGCGACGCGCCCACGAAACCCCAGCCGGGAAGTAAAATCCCAGAGAAAATAAGCCCGCCCCGGCCATAGGGACGGCCAAACTCCACAGGGGGGTGAAGGTATGGGAGGTGTACACATCAAACAAAGCCCCCAGCATCACCGCCACAGAGACTCCAATGACTGTAAACGCGCGTCCATCCGGAGAACCCCGCCGCAGAAGGAACACCCAGACCGCCGCGCCCAGGTAAATCAGGCCTATCAGGTACGGCAGGAGGAAATAAGCCACCCAATCAAAGACGGGGAACTGTTGCAGGGGAACCCAGTAGGTTTGCAGGCTCCCGTCTGGAGTGCGTACGCCGATGGAAACGGTGTCGCCGGGCTGAAACTGAGAGAGAACCCGCCGGATATCCGAGGCGTTGTTCACCGGTTCATCGGCTACGCGCAGGAGTTGGTAGCCTAATTTCAACCCCATCTCGTGGGCGTTCCAAGATACCGCACCGGCAGGCCCCGAATCGTTGAACATCATGGTCGGCTCCACAAACGCGCCCAGGAAAGGCGTGCGCTTCCAGCGCGCCGCGTTCAACGGAAGCAATGCGAAGGCCACCAACGCCGCCAAAAGATACAGGAAAACAAGGCTGGTAGCCAGGAATTCGGCGATATCTTTGCGGCTTTTCAGGCGAGGTAGGGCTTTGGAATCCAGCATAGAGAGTGGGCAAGTCTGCGAGTTCGCAAGTGAGCAGGTTTGCAAGCGGAGCGGGCAATAGTACGGCTAATTGTACCCCATTATGGTTTTGCCGCCCGTAACAAGAGAGTGGCTTTTTCGTGTGATGCGCTTACGAAAACTTTTCCAGGTAATCCTCCACGGCGGCGAAATGTCCCACATCCCGTTGGGCCCGCTCGGAGAGATACCACTTGTGTTCCAGCACCTGGCAATAGATTTCGACGGGGTTGGCGCGATGGGTCTGGATGTACCCCTGCAAGCGGGCAATCACGGGCTGGTAAACCTGCTCCATCCAAGCGTAGGCGGCCACGCTCAAAGGGACGCTGCGCCCCAGGCGCTCGGACATGGTAGCCTTGTACTCCTGAATCTCGTTCATTATGATGCGGGCCTGCCGCTCTCCAGCATCCAGGCCGGTGAGACGGCGCAACTGCTCCCGATGGAAGTTGCGGTCGGTAACGAAGGCGCGCAACTTCAGGGTGGAACCGTCCTCAGCGGCTTGCAGTTGCAACTCACCCACCGAAAAGCCGAGACGATTCAGGGCACGGATGCGCTCTTGAATGCGGTAGCGCTCCCCAGGGGCAATCACCTCCTCACGGGTGATTTCCTCCCACAAACGCTGGTAGCGCTCCAGGATGGAACGCGGCGTCTCAAAGACGGGAAATCCCGCTGGAAGCAGGCGCGAGGCCGCCAGGTCGGCCAAATCTCCGCTGATGTTTTCCTGCATGATACGCAAATCCCGGTAGCGCATGGCGGGCGAAAGGTGCTCGTGCATTTCTGCCGTTTCCGCATCCACCAGGTAAGCCTGCAACGTGCCGGCATCCCGCCGAAAGAGGGTGTTGGAGAGAGAGCAATCCCCCCAGTAGACGCCCGCGAGATGCAACTGCACCAGCAGGCCGGCCATAGCATCCAGCAAGTGCTCCTGATAGACCTGCATGGAGGCATCTATGAACAAGGAGCGGTAAGGGAGAGAATAATCCAGATAACGGGTAATCAGCACGCTGGTTGTCCCCCAGGAGTGCTCCACGGCGGCGTGTCCAACGGCTTCCACGACAGGCAGATGTATCTCGCCCATACGGCGCAGGAGGTCGTACTCGTGTTCCGCCACACCGGGAGGCAGTTCTTTGAGGGCATACAGGCGGCGGTCGTAATCCACGAAGACCACGGCATGGCGCGAGAGGCCGCGGGGCAAATCGGCCACCCGCGGCGAATGCTGGGGCCATTGTGCCAGCGCATACTCCCAGGGCAAATCCAAAAAATCGGGGTGCCCGGCGCGCAGGAAGATAGTCATCTGGGGCATTCCGCCCACATTGTCCCAGGCTCTTGTCGGGGTTTCGCCCTTCGTCTCGTCCGTCATAGGCGTTTGCCCTGCGCTTCCACGTAATCCAAACTCTGGTGGCGAAAATACGTGTTGTACAGTTCGGCGTAGTGCCCGCCCTGCGCCATCAGGACATCATGCGTGCCCTCCTCGATAATGTCCCCCTGCCGGAGCACCAGGATACGGTCAGCAGCCCGCACGGTGGAAAGGCGGTGGGCTATCAAAATGCTGGTAGTGTTCTGCAAAATCATCTTCAAAGCCTGCTGAATCTGCCATTCGGTGAAAGGGTCGATGCTGGCGGTGGCCTCATCAAGAATGAAGATGGCCGGTTTTTGCACCAGAACGCGCAACAACGCCACCAGTTGCCGCTGCCCCATCGAGAGGCGGCTGCCGCGCTCCCCGACGTCGGTTTGCAGGCCGTCGGGCAGGGCTTCCAGCCACTCCCCATCGCCAATCTGCCGCGCCAGGGTTTCGATTTCATCCCGCGAGACCTCCGGGCGGGCATAGCGGATGTTCTCAGCCACCGTGCCCGAAAACAGGAAAGGCGCCTGCGAGACGATGCCCAACTGACGGCGGTACGAGGCCAAATCCAGGCTGCGAATATCCTGCCCATCCACCAGAATCTTCCCGCCCTGAAACTCGTAAAAGCGGGCAATCAGGCGGGCGATGGAAGATTTTCCGGCACCGGTGTGCCCCACCAGGGCCAGGTTTTCTCCGGCAGGGATATGCAGAGAGAACCCCTGCAAGACCGGCTCTTTCTCCGCATAACGGAAGGATACCCGCTGGAAGGTTATCTCGCCGCGCAAGGATTCTACCACCCGCGAACCAACCTGCCTTACAGCGGATTCCGCGTCCATGAGGGCGAAGACACGCTCCGAGGCCGACAGCCCCGATTGGATTTGCGCCCAAAACGCCGACAAATTGAGGATAGGGAACCAGAAGCGGTTCAAACTGCTCAAGAAGAGATACCAGGCCCCCACGGAGACCACCCCCGCGGCGGCTTGCTGCCCCCCCACGTACACCAGGATAGCGGTGCCGATGCCGGAGAGGGCATTCAGGGTAGGAAAGACAAGCGAAAGCACAAAACCGCGCTGCACGTTGACCCGGTAGGAAGAGCGGTTGGCTTCGTCGAACTCGGCGTAAATACCGGCCTCCTGACGGAAATTCTTGGCAACGGAAATCCCGCCAATGGTTTCTTTAATGGCCGCGTTGACGTTAGCCATCGCCCGCATCCCGCGGCGAGTCACCTTGCGGGCCAGGGAACGGAAGCCCACCGCCACAAGGAAAACCACCGGTAAGAAAGAAAACAACAGAAAAGCCAGGCGCCGCTCGGTGCGGAGCAGGACAGCCCCCAGGATGGCGGCCTGCACCAGTTGGGCCGAGAGGTCGGTCACCAGGACGACCACCTGCCCGAATTCGTTGGTGTCCGAGGTGATGCGTGAGACGATTCTGCCGGAGGAGAAGCGGTCGAAGAAGGATAAATCGTGATGGATGGCGGCACGGAAGGCATCGGCGCGCAGGCGCAGGATGACATCCCCCACCACGCGTTGGGTCAGGCGGCGGCGCGCCCAGTTGGCCCCCCAGTTGATTATTCCCGTCGCCAGGACGGCGGCGGAGAGCAGCCCCATGAGAGACGCGTCCATGCTGGTCGCCAGGGCGTCCACGCCGCGGGCCACCAGGATGGGCAAGGCTGCGCCGCTCAACGCCAGCAAGATGACCAGAGCCACTATTCCCCCCATCCGCCGCAAATGCGGACGGAAGTAGGAACCCATGCGGGCTAACAACGCACGGTCGCTGTAGTGCCGGTCGTATGCTTCAGTATCCAGTCCAGAGAAAAAGCCCATGAGATGGTGAGAGAAAAAGCGGCGTCGAGACTCCACACTCCAAAGGAGAGGGGCGTTAGCGGAAGATGCGCCGGTAGGCCGGGGAGACGCGCATCAATTCATCGTGGGTTCCCTGTGCCACGAGGCGCCCCTTGCGGAGCACGAGTATCAAATCAGCCCAGCGGATTTGTGAGAGGCGGTGGGTAATGAGAAAGGTCGTCCGCCCCCGAGCCGCGGCAGCAATCGCCTGCTGGATTTTGTCTTCAGTGGCGCTGTCAATCGCGCTGGTGGAATCATCCAGCACCAGAATGGATGGGCGGGTGAGAAAGGCGCGCGCCAGCGCCAAACGCTGCCGCTGGCCTCCCGAGAGCGTCACGCCGCGCTCCCCAATGACGGTATCGTAGCCCTGGGCGAAAGAGAGAATGAATTCGTGCGCCTGAGCGGCTTTGGCCGCGGCAATGATTTCCTCCCGGCTGGCATCGCGCCGCCCAAAAGCGATGTTTTCCGCAATAGAGCGGGAGAAGAGGAAAATATCCTGCTCGATAAAAGAAATCTGTTCACGCAGGGACTCCAGTTGCCAGTCGCGCACGTCCACGCCGTCCACAAGCACCTGCCCCTGGGCAACATCGTAGGTGCGGTTGATGAGACGGGTGAGGGTGGTCTTACCTGAGCCCGTCTGCCCTACAATGGCAACCGTTTGTCCCGGCTGCACAGAAAAGGAAATGTCTTCCAAAACCCGCTCCCCGTTTGGATAGGCAAAAGATACGCGGCGGAACTCCACCGCCCCTTGCAGAGGAGCAACGTACCCGGCGGTATTCTGGTCGAGGTTGTTCTCGCGGGTAATCAACTCCAAAATGCGTCGCGCCCCCGCCAGGCCGGATGAGACCTGCGAGTAGGCGAACAAGGAAACGAAGGTGGGAAAGCCAAACAACTGCAAGAGGCCAAAGTAAGCCACCACGTCCCCAACCCGCAAAGCCCCTTGACGGAAAAGTATCAGGGCGTGCAGCAATCCGCCCGCTTCGGCAATCCCCATCAAAAGGAGAGGCACAAAGCGGGCTTCCACATCCCCCTGCCGGACGAAGACGTCCCGGAAGCGGCGGGCATAGCGCTCAAAGAGGGTAATTTCGCTGCTTTCTTGTGATGCGCCCTTGACCGTCTCCACCCCGTCCAGGGCCTCCGTCAGGCGGGTGTTCAAGCGTCCAAAAGCAGAGCGCACCTCGTCCGTGATGGGCGCCAGTTCATGCAGGTATTGCCCCAAAGCAAGCGCATAGGTGACGATGAACAAGGCCGGGGTCAGCATCAAGGCAGGATGATAACGGGGGGCGAGCAACAGGGGCATGACGAGGAAGTTCGCAGAACCAATCACCAGATTGATACCGGGGCTGAAAAGCAGGTTGACCTCCCGCACATCGTTAATCGCCCGCGCCATGGTATCTCCCACAGGCTGCAAACTGTGGAAGGTCATGCTCTTGCCCAACAGGCTGAGATACAGTTCGTCGCGGATGTCCCGCTCCATACGCTGACCGATGAGTTCCGCCCCAAAGTTGCGTCCCAGTTGCAAGACGCCGCGTATCACCTGTGAGGCGGCGATAAAGCCAGCCAGCGAGAGCAAGGTGGAGCGCAACGTTGGCGGGTGGGAGAGCACAAGGTCAAAGGCGCGCCCGGTGTAAACAGGCACGACCGCTGCCAGGGCCGCGTTCCCAACAGCCCCGATGACCATCACAACCGCCACATACCAGTAGGGCAGGAGATGGCTCCACAACCAGCGGAGAGGGTCTCGGTGGTCAAATTGCCGTTGATGAGGAAGGGTAAATTCCGAGGAAGGAGACAAGGCGCTCATAAGGAAAAGGGGCGAAAGTTGGCATCTGTGAGATAGCGGAGCAAGGATACCACAAACACGTGCCGCGTCACGACTTTCACTATCAAAGCCAAAACCCCCGGTTGAACAGGCTGGGAAAGTAGCCCTGATGCCAGGTTTGACACTTGCCGGCTTCGGAATGACAGAATTCGGAAAGTGCCGAAATTGGGCTAATTTTGGCAAAGGGGGTATAATGGTTATGATGGAATCAGGCTTGCGCGGCATGCCTGTGTAAAACAGACCAGAGAGGGTCACTTACCGCTATTGCTTATGTGGGTCCTGACACTACATCCCCCTGAGGGAGAACGACAAGAGTACACCCTGAAACCGGGGAAAAATTTGCTGGGGCGCAAATCGGACAATGACATTATCATCGCCGATATTTCCGCCTCGCGGCAACACGCGGAAATCGAGTACGACCCGGCAACAAACCACTTGACGATTACCGACCTGGGGAGCACCAACGGAACATTTGTCAACCGGGAGCGGTTGGAGGCTCCAACCCGTCTGCACAACAACGATGTCATCCGCATTGGCGGGGGCAT
>DRKV01000077.1 GCA_011051635.1 Chloroflexota bacterium
CGGTGGTGGTCGCTACCACGACCCGCCGCAGAGAGCGGGCGCGGCGCGTGCGCTCCACAACGCGAACGAGCATCGGCTGACCGCCGAGGTCTAGGAGCACTTTTCCCGGCAGGCGGGAGGAGGACATGCGGGCCTGGATGATGGCGATGGGCATGGGAGGGCGGAAGGATGAATGTAGAATGCAGAATGCAGAATGATGAATGATGAAGGCAGAAGGACGAATGGTGAGTGGGTGAGTAGGTGAGTGAAGGAGTGGCAAAGAGCAACGGCGACTTCCCCAACCAATCAGGTGTTGAGTCTCAAAAACTCGTACCGCGTGTACATTAACAAAAGTCTCGAAAAGTCGTACCGGGGTCTATAGGTGCGTTATCCTCCAGAAAAAACATTGGGAGGGTGACACTATGACTCCTATTGGCAGGCCAACGACCTTGCAAGAACGGCTCGCGATTGTAGAACGTGCGGAAGCAGGCGCTCCGGATCGTGCCATTGCAGAGGAATTAGGCCTTTCCCGTTGGACGGTGCGCAAGTGGCGACGGCGAGGTCAGCAACAAGGACGCGCAGGATTGGCATCCTCCATGGGACGGCCCAAAAGCGGTGCGCTGAGCAGTTTTTCGGCTGCCATGCGGGAGGCCATTGACAGGATGAAAGAGGCCCACCCCGGTTGGGGGCCGCAGACGCTGCGGACGGAACTGCAACTTGAAGCCCGCTTTGTTGGGCAACGCTTGCCGAGTCGGGCCCGCATTGCGGCCTACTTGAAGGAAAAAGGCTTCACGCGGCGCTATGACAAACATCAGGATTTGCCTCAGCCTTCTTCTCAACAAGTGCAGCATCCTCATGAAGAATGGGAGATGGACGCCCAAGGTGTGGTGGAAGTGGAAGGTATCGGCAAGGTGTCGCTTATCAATCTCGGCGATGTCTACAGCGGCTTGAAAATCGACAGCCTTCCCTGCCCGGACACTTCCCATCCCAACCGGCAAGATTACCAACTCATTCTGCGGCGCGCCTTTACCCAAGTGGGCTTGCCGCAGCGTATCAGTTTGGACCACGATAGCGTCTTCTACGATAACAGCAGCCGTTCCCCTTTTCCAAGTCCGTTGCACTTGTGGCTGATTGGCCTGGGTGTCGAAGTGCGTTTCATTGGCAAACCACCACCTATGGAACACAGCCGCATTGAACGCCAGCATCAAATGGTCTTTCAGCAGGCCGTTAGAGGGCGAAACTTCCGCCAGCAAGGTCTTCCCGGTTTACAACAGGCGCTGTGGGAACGCCTGGCCTTCCTCAACAAGCATTACCCTTCCCGTAGCCTCAGAGGAAAACCGCCCCTGGTGGTGTTCCCCGCAGCCTCCCATTCCGGGCGGGAATATCGCCCAGAATGGGAAACTGAGATGCTGGACATGCCACGGGTATACGCCTATTTGGCACAAGGAAAGTGGTATCGCAGAACCACAGCAAAAGGGTTGTTCAACCTCGGTGGTCGGCGCTATAACGCCAGACAAAGTTTGGCTCGCCAAATGCTTGAAATCACCTTTGACCCCAAAACACAGGAGTTGGTTTGTGTCTCCGAAGATGGACGAACAAGCATCCGCTTGGCTATCCAGGGGCTCACGAAAAAAGACCTGATGGGCGAGTTAGCGCCCCTGACAGCCGTATCTCACCATCAACTGCTCCTGCCTTTTTCGCGAGAAGCCTGGCGTCAAAGCCTTCTGGCGGCTTCCCTTCAGGGTACGACTTTGTGAGACTTTCTTGGTAAGGTGCAGAGGTACGACTTTACGAGATTCAACACAGGCAACCAGGCAACTACCAGACCACCTGACTACCTGACTACCTGACTACCAAACTACTCAACTACCCACCGATACGCTTCGAAGAGTTTGGGGAAGTTCTTGCGCCAGTCGGCGCGGGATTCGGCGAGGCGGCGGGCGGCGCGCCCCATCTCCGGCAGACGCTGACGGGCGGCGCGGGCATCTTCCAGACGCGCTTCCAGGTCCTCTACGTCCCCATCGCGGAACCACCAGCCGTTTTCGCCGGGAGTGACCCACTCCCGATTGCCGGGGATGTCTGAAACCAGGACGGGAAGGCCGCAAGCCATCGCTTCGAGGAGCGAAATGGAAGAGCCGTCGCTGTGCGAGGCGCTCAGGTACAGGTCGGCCATGCGGTAGAAGCGCGGCAGGTCAGCGTACCCCACCAGGCCGGGAAAAGTGACCTGCTCCATGACGCCGCCCCGCAGGAAAATGCGGCGCAGGTCGGCGGCCAGCGGGCCGTTGCCCAGCATCACCAGACGGGCCTCCGGGTGACGGCGGGCAAAACGGACGAAGGCCCTCGCCAGCACGTCCACGCCGTAGATGGGCGCCCAGCCGCGGGTCGAGAGCAAAGTGAACGCGCTCTCCGCGGCTTTCGGCGCGGGGGTGAAGTGCGCCAAATCCACGCCCCAGGGGAAAGTGACGATGCGCTCCGGGTTCATCCCATACGAGATAGCCAGGTTGCGGATGGTCTCGCAATCGCCGAGGAAGGCCGCGCTGCGCCGCAGGGTGTAGCGGGTGACGAAGCGCATCCAGGCGGAGCGGGGCGCGTCCATCAGCAGGTCGTAGCCCCACGAGACGGAAACCAATTTGCGGGAAAATCCCGCCAAAGCGACCAGGAAAGCCGCGCTCTGGATGGGGCCGGCATGGATGACATCCGGGCGGAAGGAGCGGACCACCTTTCGGAGGGATACCGTCAAACGGGGGAGGGCAGCCCACTCAAAGGGGGCGCGCCCCCCGGCCCAAGAGAGTTGCTCCACCCCCGCGGGGACGGGGCGGTCTTCCCGTCCCAGGCCGCCGTCTTCCAGGCGCAGATATCCAACCTCATGGCCACTCTCCGCCAGGGCCGCGAGAAAGCGATGGTCGTGAGGGGTGTAGTCGCGGGAGAAGTAAAGGATTTTCATGTAGGACGTGCGGAGTGCGACGTGCGAGGTGCGATGTGGGGCGTGGGGGTTAACGCTCTTGGAGGGAACGTTTGAAGGCGCTGGTCAGAGCCTTGACTTTTTCCGCCTGCTGGTAATGTGCCTGAAATGCGGCCTGGGCAATGTACCCTGCATCCAGGGCAGCGTACAGAAGAGCCTGCACCTCCACAGCCGAACGGCGGGCATACCCCAGAAAGCGGGCAAACTCGGCATTGGAGTCACAATCGAAGCCCTCGGCAATGTTGGCGGAAACGGAGACCGCCGCCCGTTGAATCTGGTCACGCAATCCAAAATCCTGGGCAAATGCCTTCTGACGCGTCAAAGCATAGACCATCTTTACCAGC
>DRKV01000078.1 GCA_011051635.1 Chloroflexota bacterium
CCTCGTTGGGGCGACGCGGCGTATTCAGCCATACATCCACGCCCTGCACCATGTAGCGCGCCAGATTCATATCGTAGTCTTCCAGGAAGACCAACCGCCCGCCGTTCTCGGCTTTCTTGACAGCGCGATACACCTCCTGGATGAGGAGTTTGCCGGGTTCGTTATCCGGATGTGACTTCCCGGCAAAGATGATTTGCACCGGCATGTTGGCCTTGTTGAGAATCCCCAGCAGGCGGTCGAAATCTCGCAGAACAAGATTGGCGCGTTTATAGGGGGCGAAACGCCGCGCAAACCCGATTGTCAATGCGTAGGGGTCCAACAGCACCCCTCCAGCGATGACCTGCACGGGATGAATACCATCGTGCATCCATTGACGCCGGGCCTTTTCGGTGGCGTAAAGCACGAGTTTGCGCTTCAGGTGCAGACGGACCGCCCACAATTCGGCATCCGGGATGTCGTTGACGCGTTCCCACGTCCGGGGGTCATCAGCCCGCTCCAGCCACCCCTCGCCCAGATACCGGTCAAAGAGCAGGCGCAGGCGTCTCGCCAGCCACGTGCTGGTGTGGATACCGTTGGTGATGTGGGTGATGGGGACCTCATCCACCTTGCGGTTGGGCCACAGGAAATGCCACATTTTGCGGGTCACGTGGCCGTGCAGTTCCGAGACGGCGTTGCAATGCTCGGAGAGACGAATGGCGAGTACCGGCATACTGAAAGCCTCTCCCCAGTGCCGCTCACAACGCGCCAAATCCATGAAATCGTCCCTGGAGATGCCCAGTTGCGGCCACAGGTCGGCAAAATACTTGTCAATCAGCCAGGTAGGGAACTCATCGTTGCCGGCAGGTACCGGCGTGTGGGTGGTGAAGACGTTGTTGAGGCGCACTATCTCCACGGCGCGCTGGAAAGGAATTCCCTGCTCGACAAGTTCGCGGGTGCGTTCCAGGGCCAGGAAAGCGGAATGCCCTTCGTTCATGTGCCACACGGAGGGAGAATACCCCAGCGCCCGGAGAGCGCGCAGGCCGCCGATTCCCAGCAGTATCTCCTGGGAGATGCGTACTTCGGGATTCCCGCTATACAAACGGGTCGTCAGGTTCTGGTCGGCAGGGGTGTTCTCAGGGACGCGGCTATCCAGCAGATAGAGGGGCACGCGCCCGACGAGTACCTGCCATACCCGCAATTTGACCTCCCGCTGAGGCAGGTGGACGCTGATTTCCAGCGGACGACCGTCTTCCATCATGACCGGACGCACCGGGGCGTCGTCCACATTCAACTCAAACGGACGGGCCTCTTGCCAGCCATCCTCCGTAATCCGCTGGGAAAAATATCCGTGGGTGTAGAGAAACCCTACCCCCACAAGAGGCAACCCCAGGTCGCTGGCCTCTTTGAGATGGTCACCGGAGAGCACCCCCAACCCCCCGGCGTAGATGGGGAGGATTTCATGCAGCCCGAATTCCATCGAAAAATAGGCGATGGTTTTCCCTGCCAGATGGGGATACGTTGCGCGGAACCAACTTTTGTCTGCCGCTATGTAGCGGTCAAAAGTGGAGAAAACACGGTCGTAACTTTCCAGATAGTACCGATTTTGGGTAACGGCGTTGAGTTGCACCCGGCTGGCCTGCCGAAGAAAAGCGATAGGGTTATGATAAGTTTTCTCCCACAGGTCGCGGTCAATCTGCAAGAACAAGCGCAGAGCCTCGGGGTGCCAACTCCACCACATGTTGTAAGCCAGTTCACCCAGGCGGTTTATGCGTCTGGGCAAATCAAAGTGGAGCGGGGTGTCAACGTATAGCGTTGAGTCCGGAAGGGGTAAATCCATAGAAGCCTCTTTTGATATCTTCCGCAGAAGAGAAATTTTGCAGGCAGATGCGCCTGTTGGATATCCGAAGCGATTAATCTTACCACGTTGTCTCCATCCGCCTTCTTTGGGCCGGAAAATGAAACGGGTTCCATAGCCTTAAAAAAATCCAGAATAGTCACTCAAAGCATCATCTCTCCTGCCAACGCACAAAATGCCCGACATATGTCGGGCATTTTGTGCGAAGCGCGATGGATTCCTTCCCCCTCTAAATCCTGTTCCACCTGCGCGCACCCTCCCCCCAGAAAAGGCATGTGCCAAACTACGCATCTCCCCCGCGCTAGCGTACCCTGGCACACGCATGGTACGGGCCTTTCTCTCCCCTGCGAAATAGACCCGTGCAGGTATGTGCAACCCAAAGACATACTTACTATACCGATATATCGTTGCAAAAACGTCCCTAAAAGTGTTGCGCGCATCTTTCTTTCAGGCTAAAATCAGAAATGCAGCCTGACAAATGCGTAAGGTACGGCAAATTTCCCGGCTATGAGCATTCTCCGCATCTACACCCTCGGTACACCCCGCGTTAAAGTGGACGACAGCGAGATACATTTGCCGCGCAAGAAATCTCTTGCGCTGATTTGCTACCTGGCCCTGCAAAAAGACGCCGCGCCCCGCCAAACCCTCGCCCGCCTGCTATGGGATACCCCGCGACAAGTACCCGCCCCCCCCAACCAGCAGGGGCGAGACACGGCTTTAG
>DRKV01000079.1 GCA_011051635.1 Chloroflexota bacterium
CCGTTGAGTTTGGCCGTGTAGGTCAGGTTTTCGCGGGCGGTGAGTTCATCGTAGAAGCCCACCTGGTCGGGCAGGTAGCCCACGTGCGCCTTGACTTGCAGCGGCTGGCGGGTGGGGTCGAAGCCCAAAACGCGCGCCACGCCGCGGGTGGGATCGGTCAACCCCAGAAGCATCAGAATCGTGGTGGTCTTCCCGGAGCCGTTCGGCCCCAGCAAGCCGAAGATTTCTCCGCCGCGTACCTCCAGGTTGAGGTCTTCCACGGCGGTGAAATCGCCGTATTTCTTCGTCAAACCGTAGGTCTCGATGACCGGTGCCTCGCTCATACTCACCTCCTTGGCCGGACGGTAGTCTGGTGGTCTGGTAGTCTGGCAGTCTGGCAGTCTGGTAGTCCTGTAGTCCGTAGTCTGTGGTCGGTAGTCCGTAGTCTATCGTCCACAGTCCGCGGTCTATAGTCCACCATCCACCGTCCACCGTCCACCCTCTATCTCCGCCCGAAGCGGGAGACGGCCATGCCCACCACGCCGACGGCAATCGCAATCAGCACCACGCCGACCAGCCCCCACAGGGTAGAGGTCGTCACCGTGATGCGAAAATCGGCGGAGGCGGTGGAGGCATCGGCGGGTTTGGCGCGCAGCGTGAGCACGTAGTCACCGGCCAGGGCTTTCTCGGCGGGCAGGATGGTCACGGTGACTTCGGTCTCGTTTCCTACGGGAATCTCGGAGATGCGGGCCGGGTCGAAGGTTACTTTCCAGCCCGAGGGGTTGGAACTGGTCAACTCCACATCGCGGGCCGGGGCGGAACCGTTGTTGCGGATGACGATTTTGAGAGGGGTCTCTTTGCCGGCGGTGGCCTGCGCCGAGAGCACACCCTCGGGGGTGGTGACTTGCAGGTCGGGGCGTCCGGTCACCTGGGCGGTCAAAGCGACGGTGGTCTCGGCGGTATCGCTCTGCGCCTTGAGGGTGAAGGGGTACTCTCCGGCGGCGATGTCGCCCACCGGTTCGGCCTCCACGCTCAGGGTCTTGCTGCTGCCCGCTTCGATGGGCAGACTGGTGATTTCCTTGCCGGCGTATTTGATGTGCATCAGGAAACTGTTGCCGCCATCCGCAATCAAATTGACGGTGGTATCTTCATCGCCTTCGTTTTTGAGCACCACGCTGTAGCGGAAGGTGGTGCTGGGGGTCCCCCGCAGGGTGGGCAAATCCACCTTGAATTGCAGTTTGGGGGGCAGTTTTTCCTTGATGATGACGGTCAGCGGCATCTCCGCCTTGTCTTTCTTCCCCTGAGCGATGACGCGAAAATCGTACACCCCGGCCTGTACGCCTTCCGGCAGTTCCACGCGCATATTCACGGAGACGGTTTCATCAGGCTGGACGTACACGCTCTGGATGGTCTTGCCGCCGCCCCGGAAAGTCACTTTCCAGCCATCCGGCAGACTGGCCGTTTCCAGGGTGACGATTTCGGGTTCTCCGTCAGTCCGGAATTTCAGGTCGAAGGTGACGGATTCGCCCAGGCCAATCACCTGGCTGGGGTAGGTGGTGAACATGGTCAGCCCTTGCGGAGAAACAGGCGGCTGCCCCTCCTGTGCCGCCGCGGGCACGACGAGCATACCGACAGAAAGCAACAGGACGATGAACGACGCGAAAAGCCAATGCTTGCGCATGATTCACAACCTCCTCAAGATGCGATGTGGGATTTCGGCACGACCTTGTGCCGGTCTGTGCCGTAAACTCTGTGCTGGATTATATGTCCCGTTGCTTAAGAAAGCGTGAAATTTGTGTAAGAAAAATGTCAACGCGGCTGCTCTCTGCCTCCTCGTGCCTTTGCGTTGCAAATCTGGCACCGGGCGGGACGTGGAATGCCAAAAAAATCCCCCGAATCGCTTCGGGGGATGCGAAACCGGTAACCTGACCTGCCGCTCAGTTCATCAGTTGGGTCTCGTTCAGCCGGTCATAGATTTCCAGGAAGGCGTCCGCCTCCAGTTGGGAAATTTCTCCCTGAGAGACCAATGCCCGGAGGGCATCAGGAAGGGTATCGCGGTTAATCGGCGGAGTCAGCAACGCGTACACTTCGTTGAAGATGGTTGCCTCCTCCTGGGTAATCACGTGTTGCTCCAACGCCTTTTGCAGGAGTTCCGCCTGTTGGGTGGCCGTCATGGTGGCGTCCACGGAAATGGTCTGCGGCCGGCAGGCGGTGAGCACAAAAGCAGCCAGCAGGGTAAAAGCCAGGGTAATGCTCCAGGTGACACGCATAGGTACCTCCAAAAAGTCTCTCGGTCAGATGGCGGAGAGAATGTGAATCTCTTTTCGACCGAGACGGGATTATACCCGCTTTTGGGAGGCTTACACCACCTCCAAAGACACATTCCGCAGGCGCAAACTGTTGCTCACCACGAAGATGCTGCTGAACGCCATTGCTCCGGCGGCCAGCATGGGGTGCAGGAAGCCCGCCGCCGCAGCGGGGATGAGAATCACGTTGTAGAAGAAAGCCCAGAACAGATTTTGTTTGATGGTGCGTACCGTCCGGCGGGAAAGGGCAATCGCTTTGGGGACGCCGCGCAGGTCGCCGCTGATGAGGGTGACGGGGGCGGCGGCCATAGCCACGTCCGTGCCCGTGCCGATGGCGATGCCCACGTCGGCCTGCGCCAGGGCGGGGGCGTCGTTGATGCCGTCGCCCACCATGGCGACCACTTCGCCCGCCTCCTGCAACTTTTTGACTTCGCCGGCCTTCTCACCGGGCAGCACCTCCGCCAGGACGGTATCCACCCCGGCTTGGGCGGCGATGGCCTCGGCGGTGTGGCGGTTGTCGCCGGTGAGCATCACCACCCGCAGCCCCATCCGGTGCAGGGCTGCGACGGCC
>DRKV01000080.1 GCA_011051635.1 Chloroflexota bacterium
CCCCGCAAGGGGGCCAGTCGCCGGGGACGAAACGCATCTACAGGATTTGCCTGCACCCAGGCACATCATGACACTTGACACAACCCCTTGACCTGACTATAATTCCGCTCGCCGTTGCGGGCGTAGTTCAGTGGTAGAACGTCAGCTTCCCAAGCTGAATGTCGTGGGTTCGAATCCCATCGCCCGCTCTCATCAAAGAAGCACAGGACACTCGCCTGTGCTTCTTTTTCGTAAATTCTTGCAATGTTTTTCACGAAATTTCAGTATTCTGTCATTCCCGCTGCAAAAAGGGGGTAAAATCTCTACGCAATTTACCATCCTTACTTTATAATTGGGGTGCAAGCCCAACAGCGCTAGCATCCGTTTCTGCAAAAAAATCTTTCATCTCAAGATGATAGATGTGCCTGAGCGTTTCCGGCGTCAGGTCCATTTTCCGCAGCCAGGCCTTCCAGGCCTGGTAACGCTTATTGGCGGTCAAGAGCGCACCTTCACACCTTACCATCCCGCCCAGGATTTCTCGTCCACAAATCGGACAACTAGCGTGGGTATCGTATTCGTCTTCCACGTTCACACGCTCAGAGCGCATGAGACGAAAGCCACACCGTGGACAAGGCCGATAGGTCACCAATTGCGTTGCGTCCATTATTATCGTTGCATCTCGGAAAAAGTTTGCCACCACAAGGAAATTTCTCTTCCCCAGCATAATAACAAAAGTGTCCAATACCACTGTGACAGTTTCGTGCATATGCCTTGCACAACCTGTAACGCTTGTGTCACGAGAGAAGCAAACCTTTGTGCTAAAATCTGGTTTGGAGTAAAAAGAAATGTCCGACAAGCAAACAAGAACCATTCTATACGTGGAAGACAATCCAGAAAATCGTCTCCTGGTACGCCGCATCTTGCAAGCAGAGGGGTATCAGGTAATAGAAGCCGAACACGCACACCAGGCTTTGAAAATCATTGAGGGACTACACCCGGACCTGGTGCTCATGGACATCAACATGCCCGATATGGATGGTTTTACGTTGACGGCGAAATTCAAGGAAATGCCACATCTGAAAGACGTCCCCATTGTGGCCCTGACCGCCAATGTCATGCGCGGCGACAAAGAGCGCACCCTGGATGCAGGTTGCGATGGGTATATTCAAAAGCCAATAGACGTGGATGCCCTGCCCTTGCAACTCGCAGCGTATCTGAAACACAACGGACAATAAAGCACGGGAGAAACCATGTTTGCATCTGAGCAGCCATCCGCCTCCAGTTCTCGGCAACAAGGGAGCGACCACATTCCCGATGATGCCATAGTACTCGTGGTCGAAGACAATGTCTCCAACTTTGTTCTCATCGCGCGCATGTTGGGCTACATGGGCATTCACTGCGAGTGGAAAACATCTGGCTACGAAGTCGTGGAATATGCTGATACCCTCCCACGCGTAGACCTCGTCCTGATGGACATCCGCCTCCCGTACGAAGATGGATATGGAGCACTCAAGAAAATACGCTCGTCACCAAGACTAAAGGACACGCTGGTCGTTGCGGTCACGGCGGAGGCCAGTTTGGAGCAAATCAAAAAAGCCCGGCAGGCCGGTTTTGATGGTTTTATCGGGAAACCCCTCGACCCAGACCGCTTCCCCGACCAGATACGCCGCATTCTGGCAGGAGAATCCGTTTGGGAGATTACGGGGTAATCCCACCTGCAAAAATCGGTTTCCCCTTCGACAAAATGGCGGCTAAGCCGCCATTTTGTCCCCCAATACAAAGCGCTACCTATGTCCCCATCTTCCCCCTTCTCCAGGTCCTCTGACAAACCCCTGAGGCCTAATATCGCCCCTTCCACCGACCAGGTAGAGATTCCTATTTCTCCGGAAGTCTTAATCCCCCGTCTGGGAGATTATCTGATTGAGAAGAAACTGCTTTCTCCCGAGGATTTGCAACGCGCCCTGGACTATCAGAAGGCCAACGCCATTGCCGGAAACCCCCGGCTGCTAGGACAAATTCTGGTCGAACTCAAACTGATTGACCGCTCTACGCTGGACCAGGTCATCACCAAGCAAATCGTCCAACTACACAACGCTCTCCAGGAAACCAACGCTTTATTGGAACAGCGAGTTCAAGAGCGCACGCGGGCCTTAGAGCGCCGCCTGGTACAAATTCGCACAGCCGCCGAAGTGACCCGCCTGGCAACTCGAGCCAGCAGTCTGAGCGAATTACTCACGACCACCGTCAACCGCATTGTAGAACAGTTCGGCTATTACTACGCCGCTATTTACCTGGTTGGCCCTCAGCAGAAATACGCCGTTCTGAGGGAAGCCACTGGGGAGGCAGGGAAAGAACTTAAAGAACGAGGCTACCGTTTGGCTATAGGCTCCCGCTCCATCATTGGGTGGGTGACAGCCAACAACAAAGCACGTCTCGTCACCGACACGCGGGAAGATGACCTCTACCTGCAAGACGAGTTGTTGCCCCAAACCCGCTCGGAAATATGCCTCCCGCTGGCCATCAAGGATGAAGTGGTCGGCGCGCTGGATGTCCAAAGCACTTCACCACAAGCCTTCGACGAAGAGGACATCGTCATCCTGCAAACGCTTGCCGACCAGATTGCCTCCGCCATTCACCATATCCGCCTCCTGGAAAGCGCCCAAATCAACTTACAGGAAATCCACCTGCTGTATGAAGCCAGCCACGTTATCAGCCGCGCCAATACAATCGAAGAAATTATCGAAAACGCGGCCAGCGTCTTCGACCGCACAGACTTTCTGGCGGCCACCCTGGTAACGGAGGGAGAACGTCTACGGTTGCGCTCATTGCACGACCCAGCATCTCCAGAAAATCCGATTTCTGAAGAAGACCAATACCTGCCTTATCCGCTGACAGATTTCCAAAGTGCCCTGCAAGGCAAAAGTTACCTGCTCATCACCGAGTTTAGCCAAACCACACTTCCGGCGGCTCTGGTCCACATTCCCAGGCAGTGGGGCGCAGAAGAGGTGGTTTACTTTCCCTTGTGGAGACAAGGGAAATTGGAGGCGCTTTTCATTCTGGGCTCTGCAGACAAGGGGGGGTTCTCCGATACGCTCATCCAACCTTATTTGAGCCTGACCGATTTGTCCACAGTTGCGCTTGAGAAGGTAGATGCCATCCGAGGAACACAAGAACAGGTCTCTAACTTGGCCGTACTCAACAGAATCAGTCAGGCTATTGCGACTGAGACAGAACTCAGCCACCTATATCCTGTCGTTCATCAACAAATCAAGCGTGTAGTAGGAGACGTAACTTTTTACATCGCCCTCTATGATGCCCGCACGGGTCTTATTCGCATCCCTTATCTTTACGAGGATGGGGAAGTCTCTCAGGTAGAATCTCTCCCAGTAGGGGAGGGATTGACATCTATCGTCATTCGCGAGAAGAAGCCCCTCCGTATCGTCGAGGACACGGAACGCAAAGCCCGAGAATTAGGAGCCAAACAACTCGGAGAAAAGGCGGCTAAATCCTGGTTGGGGGTGCCTCTCATGGTCAGCGGGGAAGTTCTAGGCATCTTGAATATCCAGGACCCAGAGCAAGAGAACGCCTTCTCCATAGAGGACGAACGTCTATTGAGCACACTGGCCGCACAGGTAGCTGTCTCGATTCGGAACGCTCAATTGCTTTCCCAGGCTCGTCAACAAGCGGAGAGACAACGACGGCTGTACGACGCCACTGAAAAAGTACGCGCCGCGTTGGATATCAACTCCATCCTGGAGACCACATCCAGAGAACTCAGTCAAACTCTGGGCGCCAAGCGTGTCGTCATAGAACTGCACCCCCCTGATATTGCCCCATCATCTCACGCTACCCCCTCGGAGGATACACCGTGAATCTTTGGGAGACGCTGCAAGAATTCATCTCTCCCCCCATCTCGCGGGACATTACACTTCAAGATGTACGGGAGCACCTGCTCAACGCTGTGCTGCGTGTTGCCAGCGTCTTGGGGGTGATAGTCCTACTCGTCAATTTGCCCGCAATGGTAAATCGTCATGCATGGGGCAATATAATTCTGTATACGCTCCTGGCTACATGGCTGCTGAGAATATCCTTCTTCCGCGGCACGACGTACAACCTGCGAGCAGGTACCTTGCTTGTCACGCTATACATCGTCGGCACCATATCCACCTTGCAATATGCCACCATCGGCGATGGTCGCATGTGGCTGCTGGGACTTATCATCTTGAGCGCCGTCTTTTTAGGGTTGCGCGCCGGCCTGTTTGCTGCTCTGGTCACTACCAGCAGCATGTTGCTGATTGGCTGGTTGATGAGTATAGATGTCTTGCCGGTTCCCGTTTTTGAGAACCTCGGTCTCCCCGGCAACTTCAGCACCTGGACAAACACCAGCGCGGCGTTTCTTGTCATCAGCCTCGTCCTGCTCACAGCAGTGACCACCTTGATTGCCAACACCAACCAGGCAGCCGAAGAACGCGAGCGCCTGCTCTCCACCCTGGAACAGGAACACAAAGAAGCCAAGCAACGCACCCGGGAATTGGAACGCAGGCAAGAACAACTCTACACAGCAGCCGAAATCTCGGGGGTGTTGGGACGCGTCTACGACCTGGACGCGCTCTTACAATCCGTAGTAGACCTGCTCACCACTCGTTTCGATTTGTACTACAGCGGCGTTTTTCTTCTGGACGAACAGGGATTGTATGCCGTCCTTCAGGCGGGCAGCGGCGAGGCAGGAAAGAGAATGCGCGAGGCCGGGCACCGTTTGGCCATTGGGGGCACATCCATGATTGGTTGGTGCATCGCCCATCGCAAGGCCCGCATCGCCCTGGATACCGGTACAGAAGCCATCCGCTTCAACAATCCGCACCTTCCCCTGACCCGCTCTGAACTGGCGCTCCCCATCATGCTGGGAAACGATGTTCTGGGCGCACTCACCATTCAATCCACCAAGCCAAACGCTTTCGACCAGACCGACATCACTATCTTGCAGGGTATCGCGAACTCATTGGCGACTGCCATTCAAAACGCTCGGCTGGTACAACGCTTGCAACAATCCCTGGACGAGGTACAACGTCTCAACCAACAATATCTGATAAATGCCTGGCAGCAAGAAACCACGGGCAAGGAGACTGGATTCCGCCTGGAAGTGGAAAACCCTGCTGCTCCAGCCATCTTGCCAGAAGACCAGACGATAGAAGTTCCTATCGTGTTGCGCGGCGTACAAATCGGCGCCATCCAGGTGGAGGGGGCACAACCCTGGGACGAACAAGATATCGAATTCATCCGCGCCATGGCAGCACAAGCCGCCCAGGCATTGGAGAACGCCCGCTTGGTGCAAGAGACGCTCCGCCAGGCGCAACGCGAACAGGTCGCAACCGCGATTGCAGAGCAGGCTCGCAGCAGTCTGGACCTGGAGACCATCTTGCGCAGCAGCGTCCAGGAAATTCAAAAAGCGCTACGCCTTCACCGTGTACGGATTCGTCTCTCTCAGGAAGAAACCTCGCCAGAAGCCCATCGGGGTGTCTGATATCTTAGCATCGTGAACTCCCGCATTTCAGGAGCCATTCATGCGCCTTAGCCGCAAGATTCTCTTTCCAACCCTATTGTGGTTTGTTGTACTGGCAATCCTGCTCGTTGCCGGCATCGGAACCAGTATCGCTTCGCAGAATCATGCCCAGGAGCGCCAAAAACTCACCCAACTGGGAGAAGCCTTCCAAGCCAAAACCGAATGGCTGGCCGACAGCGCCATGGGATTGGCCGCGTCTATAGCGGGTAATCCGGAGATTCAAGACGCGCTCATTCATCAAGACAAGGAAACGCTGTTTGCCCTGGTTAAACCTTCCTACGAGCAAGCCGCCACAGTCCTTCCTTTGGGAGGATTGACTTTCTTCACCCCGAATGGAGACTTCTTCCTCAGCGCCCTGCAACAAAGCAGCGGAGAGAGCCGCATGCAGGAGCAGACAGCATCTCCCGTCACACAGATGGCTCTATCCAACCGCCGCCCGGCATCTGGGATAGCATTGACCACCCGCGGCCTGGGTGTCTATGCCGCTATTCCCGTCCACCAGGGAGATACTTTCGCTGGTGTCGCTGAAATATCGCTCCGTCTCGATACCCTCGTTCTGCAAGACTTCAAAGAAAATTTCGGAAGCGATTTGCAAATCTTTCTCGACCGGGAAGCCATTGCGAATACCGGAGGGGAATATGTTGCCAGTCTTGACGCCCCCATCCCGGCCCTGGCAGGATATGCCACCACGCTGGTGCGTCCTATTTTCGGAGATGAAGAGGCATATCAAAGTGCGCTGGAGGGGACACCTCACACCAGTTACACCCAAAATTTGCGAGAGCGGCATGCTATCCACAGTTTTCCACTGAAAGACATCAACGGAA
>DRKV01000081.1 GCA_011051635.1 Chloroflexota bacterium
ATCACCCCCACACCGACCAACACTGCCCTGCCCACCAACACCCCCACCAGCACCCCCACCAACACACCGCCTTTCGGCGGGTAGTGCGGTACTTCTGGGCCCCATGTGTGAAGACCTGACAGTCTCCTCCAGGAACCTGTCAGGTCTTCTTGATACCGCAAAGCCCTAACCACGTATCAGGAGTTGTCTATGTCTTCCTTTGCTCGCGCCAGAAATTCCCGTCTTGTTGGGTTGTTTGCCATCCTGGTGGCGGCCTTTCTCCTGGCAGGCGGTCTCTCCTCCACCGGCCTGGCCGAAGGGTCTTACACGGTTTATCTTCCCCTTGTGAGCCGGGGCTACCAAACCGGGCCGGCCATCATCCAGGGTATTGTGTTTGATGCCGTCATCGGCAAGGAGAGCGGCCCCTTGGCCGGTGCACAGGTCTGCCTTCAGAATACGAGCATTTGCGATATATCCGAGGCGGACGGGAGTTATGCGCTGGACGGCTTCAACAACGGTTCGCGCACCATAGTTGTCACCAAAAATGGTTATAGCACCCTGGCCCGCCAGGTAACTGCCAAATACTACGACGGTTCGCCCAACAGCATTACTATCGTAGATTTGCCTCTCTCGCCTGCCAACCTGGGCAGCAACCAATACCGTATCGTACTTTCCTGGGACCCCGCCCGCCCCGTGGACCTGGACGCCAATCTGTGGACCCCTCCCGGAGGGGACTACCCCGACGGCTATCACATCGCCAATAGCGGAGGAGATGGCAGCGGAGAAGAGTTTCAGTACCCCTGGGCTTACATTGACATTGACAGCGTAGACGGCAGCGCGCCGGAAACCATCACCATCAATGATGTACTCGATGGGACTTACGTCTACGCCGTGTTACATTATGATTTTGCATCCAACATCACGGAAGGCAAACCCCCGCTGGATGAAACCGGTGCCCACGTGGACGTTTACGACAGCAACGGGTTGGTCGTCTCCTTTGACGTTCCCCACTCAGATGACGACTTCGCACGCTGGTGGCATGTCTTTGACCTGGACGGCACAACCGGCACCATCACACCTGTCAACACGGTCAACAGCATTTATCCCCACTAGCGGCGGCTCCCCCAGCGACTAACGTTACAGATGCCCCTTCCTTGCGGAGGGGCTTTTTCGTTCACGCCCACAACAGGAGCCACACCGCCGCCAGCGCCAGGAACGGCCCGTAGGGGATGGCCGCGAAGGCCCGGTAGCGCCGCCGCGCCGCCATCCACAGCAGATAGCCCCCGCTGACGACGCCCCCCAGCAAAATCGCGAGTATCAATCCGGCGGCCACGCCCGGCCAGCCCAGGAACAATCCCGTCACCCCGGCCAGGTTGACATCCCCGAAGCCCAGAGCGACCTCATCCAGCGGTTCTCCGCGCCGCCGCGCCATCCAACGGGAGAAGAACGCCCCAAAGGCGTACAGCCCCAGCATGACGGCGTATCCTGCGGCTCCCCCGAGAAGGGTACTCCCCAGGCCGTGCCGCCAGACGCCCAGAGCAACCCCCAGCGCCGCGCCCGCCCAACTGACGGGGTGCAGAATCAGGCGGTGCTCGACGTCGATGACCACCACCACGGCGAAATAGGTCAGTATCGCCCAGGCCGCCCAGAAGCCGAAGCGCGCCGGGGGATACAGCCACAGCAGGAGTGCGCCCGCCGCGCCCGCGGGGGGCAGCACCCAACTCCGCAGGGAGCGCGGATGCCCGCACGCCCCGTACACCCGCGCCAGCCCCAGCGCCCCGCGCCAGGATTGAGCAGTCTTACAACGGGGACACACCGGAGGCCAGACGCGCCGCGTCACCGGCAGCGTATCGGCCAGCAGGTTGACGAACACACCGCTCAGCCAGCCGAGGAGGAAGTAGGGGATAGGGATTGGGGACAAGGGATTGGGGAGCAGGGACTGGGGAGTAGGGACTGGGGAGCGGGGAGGAGGAACGAGAGACAAGAGAGGAGGGAGCGGGGAGAAGGGAGCAGCCTTTCTCCCAATCCCCAATCCCTAATCCCAAGTCCCTAATCTCCAACCTCCAATCCCGATTATAATCCAATCAGCATGAACGCGCCCTATTTGCCCGGCGAGGCCCCGCCGCCCGCCTTCCCCCTGAACCGCTACCTGCCCTCCCTGCCGGAGGGGATGCTGCGCGGCTGGCTTTCCGAGCGCGTCGCCGCAGGGGGCTGGGTGCTCTTCCCCTTCGGCGAAGCCCCCGCCCTGGCGCTGGAAGCCGCCCGCCTGGGCTACCGCGTCCTGGTTGCCACCAGCAACCCCGTGCTGGCCTTCCTGCAAGAGATACTGGCCGACCCCGGAGAAGCCTCCCTGTGGCAGAGCGCCCTGGCGCACCTGGCCGCCAGCCGCATCGAAGACCAGCGCCTGGAGCCGTACCTGCGGGCCATGTACGCCACCACCTGCCCCCGCTGCGGGGCACACATCTCCGCCCGCGCCTACCTGTGGCACAAGGGCGCCTCCGAACCGCACGCCCGTTTGCTGACCTGCCCCCACTGCGGCGAAAGCGGCCTGCACCCCCTGGAGGAAACCGACCGGGCGCTCCTGCCGCCCTTGCAGCGCAGTTACGCCCTGCACCATGCCCGCGCCCTGCAAGGGGTCACACCGCCGGGAGACGCCCTGCGGGAGCAGGCCGAGGCCGCCCTGAAAATCTACCTGCACCGCCCGCTGATTGCCCTCTTCACCCTCATCAACCAGGCACAAGGGCTGGAACTCCTCCCTCCGCAGCGCAAACGCCTGGAGGCCCTTCTGCTCTCCGCCTGCGACCGCGCCAACACCCTCTGGCCGCACCCCGAGGCGGTGAAGCCTCTCCGCACCCTCGCCACGCCCGCCATCTTCACCGAATGGAACCTGTGGGAAGTTCTGGAGGAGGCTCCGGCGGCCTGGGCACAGACGGCCTCCGGCGTCCCCGTGCGTACCTGGCCCGATTTGCCCCCCGCCGGGGGCGGCATCTGTATCTTTCCCGGACGGCTGCGGGAGGCCGCCCCCGCTCTGGAGAGCCTGCGCCCCCAGGCGGTCATCGCTCCCCTGCCGCGCCCCAACGCCGCTTTCTGGAAGCAGGCTATCCTGTGGAGCGGCTGGCTGTGGGGACGCGCTTCCATTGGGGCCTGGAAGCCCCTCCTGCGGCGCTATCGCTACACCTGGGAATGGCACGCCGAATTGCTCGGCGAAGCCTGGAAGACGCTCTCCCCGCACCTCCCGCCGGACACTCCCTTGCTCGCCCTGCTGGACGGCGACGAAGCCCCCTTCCTGCGCGCCGCGGTGGTCTCGCTGGCAAACGGGGGGATGACCTGTGAATCGCTGGCGCTGCGCCCCGCGGAGGGCGCGCAAATCCGTGCCCGCACCGGCGAACCCCAGCCCCCTTCCTCCGCTGCGCCCGGCGCGCTGCGCTCCCTGGCGCTGGAGGGCATCCGCGCCCACCTGCAGGAGCGCGGCGAATCCGCCCCCTGGAGTTGCCTGCACGCCGCCGGATTGCGCTCCCTGGCGCAGGCGGGTGCGCTGGCCTTCGCCGCCCCGGGGCAGACCTACCGGCAAGTCACCGGCCTGCTGCGCCTCCACCCCCTCCCGGAGGGGCTGCGCGCCGCTCCCGCCCAGGCCCAAAGCGGGCAGATGCGCCGCTACTGGCTGGAGGCCCCGCCCGCCGAAATCCTCTCCCTGGCGGACCGGGCCGAGATGGCCGCGGTGCGCGCCCTGGCGCAGCGCGCTCCCCTGCCCTTCCCCGCTCTGGATGCCGCCGTGTGCGCCGCCCTCCCCGGCCTGCTCACCCCGGAAGAAGATTTGCTCCGCATGGTGCTGGCCTCCTATGCGGCGGAGGGGGAAGCGGGATTCGCCTTACGGGAGGACGAGGCGCCCGCGAAGCGGCGCGCCGACCTGCGGGAGATGGCAGCCACCCTGAAGGAAGTCGGCTCCCGCCTGGGGGCGGGCGTGACTTCTGAGGGCGCGGTGACCCCGGTAGTTTCCTGGCACTTTGGGGAGGGTGCCGCTATCCACTTCTGCGTCATCGCCTCCGCTCTGGCGGGCAAGACCACCTCCCAAAACGCCGGCCTGGAAGGGCAAAGGTGGATTGTGCTGCCCGGCAGCCGTGCCAATCTGCTGCTCTACAAATTGCGCCGCGACCCGGCCCTGCGGGAGACCGTCAAGCGGGGCGGCTGGCAGTTCATCAAGTTCCGTCACGTGCGCCGTCTGGAGGCGGATGCGGGCTTGCGGCGGGAGAATCTGGATGCGCGCCTGAGGCTCGACCCCCTGACGTATGAAGGGCCGCAGTTGCCGTTGTTGTGAGTTACCCTCACCCCTAACCCCTCTCCCAAAGGGAGATGGGGACAAATCAGCCCGCCCCGTTCCCCTTACGGCGGCAGGGTAGGACAACTGCGAGCAGTTGTCCCACAATCGCAATTTTTCATACGCCACCCGGCTATAAGGAAGGAGCACATCAAATGCACTATCGCACACTTGGAAACACCGGCCTGAAAGTCTCCGCCGTGGGACTGGGCACCAACCGCTTCGGCGGGAAGGTGGATTTCCTCACCGTCAACGAGATTCTATCCGCCGCGCTGGATGCGGGCATCAATTTCCTGGATACCGCCGATATGTACCAGAAAGGGCGCTCGGAGGAAAGCATCGGCGAGGCGCTCAAGGGGCGGCGGGACAGGTTCGTGGTCGCCACCAAGTTCTACTACCCGATGGGGGAAGGCCCCAACGACCACGGCGGCTCCCGCCATCACGTCGTCGAGGCGGTGGAGGCCAGCCTGCGCCGCCTGCAAACGGATTACATTGACCTGTACCAGATGCACCGCTGGGACGCCGAGACCCCCATCGAGGAAACCCTGCGCGCCCTGGAAGACCTCATCCGGGCGGGAAAGGTGCGCTACATCGGGGCATCCAACTTCACGGCCTGGCAACTGGTGACCGCCAACGCCGCGGCGCAGGCCAACGGCTGGACGCCTTTCGCCGCCATCCAGCCGCACTACCACATGCTGGAACGCGGCATCGAGGCGGAACTCATCCCCGCCTGTGTGTACCACAAAATCGGGATTCTGCCGTACTTCCCCCTGGCCGGCGGCTTCTTGACGGGCAAGTACCGCGCCGACGCCCCTCCGCCCCCCGGCTCGCGCGGGGAGAAGAATTCCTACGTGCAGGGGTACATGACCCCCGAAAACTACGCCCGCCTGGAGAAGTTACGCGCCTTCGCCGAAGCCCGCGGTCACACGATGGTGGAACTGGCCCACGCCTGGCTGCTGGCGCAGCCGCAAATCAGTTCCGTCATCTCCGGCGTGACGCGGGTGGAGCACGTCCTTTCCAACGCCGCGGGGGCCGAGTGGCAACTCTCGGATACGGAGGTTGCCGAAGTGAATGCGATTTTGGAAGGCGAGTAAGGCCGCAAGGGTAGGCGATGGCAGTGCCCTCGCCCACCCTTGCCCGGCGCTTTCCGGCGCAGGATGGTAAAAAAGTAAGCGAGGAGCATAGTTGACTCGTGCGCCCCCCACCCCC
>DRKV01000082.1 GCA_011051635.1 Chloroflexota bacterium
AGGCCTCTCCTCCCGAAGACGCGGATACCCTCATGCGCTGGAGCATCCTGTACGCCCGCAGAGAGGAGCCGGAACAGGCGGCGCGCATCGTTGCCCGCCTGATTGCCTCTCCGCACACGCCATCCGATGTGTTGCAGCGTGCGGGGGAGCATCTCTTGCAGGAGGGCTATGCCTCCCACGCCATTCCTCCGCTGGAATCCGCCCGTCAGCGGGCCGCCTCCGCCGCGCCGGAGAGCCTCTACGCCGCTTTGTCCGAAGCCTACCGCCAGAGCGGGCAGCCGCAGATGGCGCTCGATGTGCTTGCCGACGGTCTGGAACGCCATCCCGCCGCGGTTACCCTGTTGAAGCAGTCCGCTCGCCTCCACATGCAGAACGGCAAGACCGCCCTGGCGCTGGATTACCTGGAGGCGGTCGTCACCCATCGCCCCGAGGACCTGGAAGCCCGCCACCTGATGCTGGAAATCCACTACCAGCGCGGCGAGTTGGCCGCGGCCTACCGCCACGCCCGTTGGCTGGAGACCTACCTCGGTGAGCATCTGTCCCGCACGACTACCCGCGAACAGGCCCGCCTCCTGGCTGCTACTCTCGCCGCCGAGTTGCTGGATTTCTCCACCTCCACCGCTTTGCTGGAGGCCGCCTGTGGAGATGCTGCCCCCTGCCGGGAAAATGTGGAGGACGTGCCCGTTCTGGCCCTCAAAGCGGAACTGGCTTTGCAAACTGGCGAGGAAGTGAGTGCCGCCCGCCTCACTGAGCAGGCTTTGCGCCTCGCTCCCGACTCTCCGCGAGTGCTGGCGCTGCAAGCCCGCCTGCTTGCCCGTCAGGGAACCGCCTCCGAAGGACGTGCTTTGTTCGAGAAGGCCCGCGGTCTGTTGTCGGCGCGGGCCTCGGCTGTGGAGCGGCGGGCTATAGCGCAGGCCGCCCTGGAACTGGACGACCTTGCTGCGGCTGAATCCTTGCTGAGGCCCCTCGCCGAAAATCCCCAGCGTTCTCCCTGGGGAGGAATGCTGTACCTGGAGACGCTCGTGCGGCAGGCGGACGAGGCTTTTCTGGCCGCCGACCTGGAGATGGCCGCTCCCGTTCCGAAGGCTCTCCCGCAGCGCATCCGGGAGGTAGCCC
Organism: Chloroflexota bacterium; assembly: GCA_011051635.1. GTDB lineage: Bacteria > Chloroflexota > Anaerolineae > Anaerolineales > DRKV01 > DRKV01. The sequence goes on from DRKV01000082.1 coordinate 1,117, forward strand.
AATCCTTGCGGCAGTGCTTTGAATCTCAGAAACTTCCCCTGCCCGCTGCCTTTGAGGGATGGGAACGCCGCGCCCGCTGGCTTTCAGGCGAGGCCGGGATGGACGATTTCATTGCAGCCTGTTCGGATGAGACGCTCACCCCCGAAGAAATGGCCTCCTGCCTTCTGGCTGCCCGCCGCCTCCCTGAGACGCTGCCGGTGGAGCAACTGGCAGCCGCGGGGCGCCGCGCTCCTGATTCCGCGCTTGTGTGGCTGCACCTGTCCCTGGGGATGGAGCGTTGCGGAGAACTGGATGCGGCCCTCCGGGCGGCGGAGCGCAGTTTGGCGCTCTCCACCCGTGCATCCTGGCGCTGGCACGCGGGAGCCTGGTTCCTGCGGGCGCGCCTCCACTACCGGCAGGGGGCGCTGCTCTCCGCTTACGAGGCCATCCGGCAGGCGCTGGCTCTGCGGGAAGACGAACCGGCCTGGCAGCGTCTCGCTTTTCTGGTCGCCTTGGGACGGGAGGACGCCCCCGGTGTGGTGCGCCACGCGGAAGCCCTGCGGGCATCCGGCGCTCTCTCCCCGCAAGATGCCTGTCATCTGGGGCGCGCCTACCGGCAGATGGGAGACCCCCAAACGGCGCGCCGCATTCTGCAAGAGACCGTCCGGCGCGCCCCCGAATTTTCGGAGGCCTGGCGGCTGCTGGCCGAAACGGAAGCCGCTCTAGGAGCCTGGGGAGAGGCTGCCCGCTGTGCGGAACGCGCCCTGCAATCCCGCCCGGAGGATACCGCGGCTCTCCGTCTGCGCGTCCGGGCTGCTCTCCATCTGGGAGACGGGCGCGCCGCCCGCAGCCGGGCGCTGTCCCTGACGAAATCTCTCCCCTCCGATGCCGAGGCCTGGTTCCTGTTGGCGCAGGCCTGGGAACTGCTCTCCCGCCCCGGCGAGGCCCTGGCGGCGGCTCGGAAAGCGCTCTCGCTGCATGAAAATCCTCCCCCAGACTGGCACCTGAGGTACGTCAACTTGCTGGCCGCCCAGGAAGGCGCTCCGGCTGCGCTGGAGTCGCTGCTTCCCCTGCTGGCCGTTTTCCCGCAAGAGACGCGTTTTCGCCTGCTGGCGGTCCAGTTTGCCCTCGAAGCAGGCCGGGAGGAGGAAGCCCTGTCTCTGGCGCAGAGCGCATTGCAGGATGAAGCCCTCCCGCTCGCGGATTCAGACCGCGCTTTGCTCCACATGCTGGCGGGGCGCATCCTGCGCAGCAGCGGGAACCTCGACCAGGCCGTGTACCACCTGACGGAGGCCTCCCGCCTGACGCCCCAGGACGCCGGAATCTGGATGGAACTGGGGCGCGCTTACGAGAAGCGGCGGGATATGCACCGCGCCGTGCAGGCTTACGAGCGGGCTTGCGCGCTCTCGCCCGAAAACCCGGAGCCGTACCATCTGGCCGGGGAGGCGTACAAAACCCTCAAGGATTACCCCCGTGCCGAGCGCGCCATCCGTCACGCCGCCGCTCTTTCCCCCACTAACGTGCAACTCCAGCGCCTCCTCGCCTCCCTGACCGCGCTCAATATCGTGCATGGGTGAGGGGGGTGACGTGCGGCGTGCGGCGTGCGAGGTGCGAGGTGTGACGTGCGATGTGCGGAGTGCGGGGCGCGGGGCGCGACGTACCCTGTACCCTGTACGTTGTACCCAAATCCCTACTCCCCGCTCCCCAATCCCTGCTCCCTAATCCCTGCTCCCCACTCACCCCATCCCATCATCTCCCCACCTCATCACCTCATCATGCCCTCCCTCACCCGCTCTCAACTCCTCTTTCTGCTG
>DRKV01000083.1 GCA_011051635.1 Chloroflexota bacterium
AGTGAAGAGAAGTCTCTTGGTGACAGGAGCGGCGGAGGTACACCCGGCAACATCCCGAACCCGGCAGTTAAGCCCGCCAGCGCCGATGGTACTTGGGGGGCAGCCCCCTGGGAGAGTAGGTCGTCGCCAAGAGACTTTTTCTTTTAAACTTGCATCCTGTTTGGGGTCGTGCTATAATGCAATCGTTCCCATGTCGCATGGAAAACGAATGTAACACTAAGAGGGGCCTGGTATCTTTGCCGCCGTCAGATTGACGATTGTCTAAGGTGGCTCTACTTCTTTTACTTCCCCAGTAACCATCTGTAAAATTCAAAACTCTATGGGATTAAGCCGTGTCTCCTGAAGCCCACATTGCCGAACTTTATAAGAAATCACTGCTTGAACTGCGCCACATGGCACAGGAATTGGACATCCCCCGCTCCCGGCGCTTAAAGAAAGAGGAACTCATCGTTCTCATTCGGCAGGCGCAGGCGGCTGCAGAGGGATTGGAAATCCGGGGCGGTATTCTCGAAATCATGAACGAGGGTATCGGTTTTCTGCGTACAGAAAACTATGCCACCAACCCCGATGACGTTTATGTCTCGCAGGCTCAGTTGCGTCGCTACGACCTGCGTAACGGCGACCTCGTCATTGGGCACGTGCGCCCGCCGCGAGAATCGGAACGCCATAGTGGCTTGCTCAAGGTGGAGAGCATCAATGGCCTGACCCCCGATGAAGCGCGGCGGCGTCCCCGTTTCGAGAAACTCACCCCTATATTTCCAGACAAGCGTTTTGACCTGGAAACCGACCCGAAAATCCTGGCGACCCGCCTCATCAACATGATTGCTCCCATCGGGTACGGGCAACGCGGCCTGATTGTCTCGCCGCCAAAAGCGGGGAAAACCTCTATTCTCAAGCAAATCGCCAACGCTATCTCCCTCAAGAATCCAGAAGTCCACATGATTGTCGCCCTGATTGGCGAGCGTCCCGAAGAAGTGACCGATATGGACCGTTCGGTGGATGCCGAAGTGATTTCCTCCACCTTCGACGAGCCGGTGACTTCGCATGTGCGCGTCGCCGAGATGGTGCTGGAGCGCGCCAAGCGCATCGTAGAAATCGGCCATGACGTGGTCATCCTGATGGATTCCATCACCCGCTTGGCGCGGGCCTACAACCTGGTGGTCAACCCCTCCGGACGCACCCTTTCGGGTGGGATTGACCCTTCGGCGCTGTATCCCCCAAAGCGGTTCTTCGGCGCAGCCCGCAACATCGAAGAGGGCGGCTCGCTCACCATCATCGCCACCTGTCTGGTGGATACCGGCTCCCGCATGGACGATGTGGTGTACGAGGAGTTCAAGGGAACCGGCAACATGGAGTTGCACCTTTCCCGCCGCTTGCAGGAACGCCGCATCTTCCCCGCAATTGACATCGAACGCTCCTCCACCCGCCGCGAAGAATTGCTTCTCGGCCCCGACCTGACCCCGCGGGTCTGGCTGATGCGCCGGATGTACTCCCAAATGATTGCTCCCCCGCCGCATGGGGCCGGTATGGACCAGGGCGCGGCCACCGAAGCCATCCTCGAACGTCTGCGCCGCACCCCCGATAACATCACCTTCCTTGAAACCCTGCACAAGAGCATGTAACCCCCTGGAAAACCGACCATGAGCGAACAAGACCTGGAACCCAAAACCAAGACCCTGGCCGAAACCTCCCACTACATCGTTTGGTCTGCGGAGGAGCCGGATGGGGAGACTACCTATCACGTGGAAGTCAACAATGTCACCCTGCACTTCTTTCAGGAGGAGTGGGATGAATTTTTGCAGTTGGTGAAGAAACTGTAGATTCGCTTTCCCCCTGCAAAGCAAAAGCCGCCTGCATTCGGGCGGCTTTTTGATTCCCTGTTTTCCCCACCAGCCTACGGATACGCCTCCTGCGTGGGGGTAGCCTCGCCTCCGGGCGGCGGATAGGCCCCCGGCGTGGAGGTCGGTATGAGCGTGGGCGGCGGCGGGATGGTGGGCGTTGCGGTTGCTGCGGGCGAGGTGGGCAGCGGGGTGGGGGTGACGATGGGCTGCATACTGGTCACGTTCTCCACGAAAGTGACCGCCGTCTGGCAGCCCGGCTCGAAATGACGGGAAACGTTCTCCCAGGTCAGGTTGTCGCCCCCCTTGCGCGTCTCCTCCAGGGCGTGATACAGACATCCCGGCCCGGCGTGGTAGTTCGCCAGCGTGAAGCGCCACAAATCCTCGTAACTGGCGGCCTGCCCCGGCACGCGCCCGGTGATGTTCTCTATCACCTGCCCGGCCTGGGAACAGTTGGCCTCCACCGTCTGGGCGAAGACCTCAATGCTGAAATCCAGTTGGGAAAGGTCAATCCCGCTGGGGCAGTCCTCGCAGGAGGGGTTGACGCTCAAAGTGACCGCCCCGCGCAGGGTAGCCTTGTCCTCTTCGGGGAGGGCGTCGTACCCCAGGTTGCAGGCTTCGGCATCCAGCACCAGGGGGCAGAACTGGGCAAAGAAATCCGGATTCCACAACAGAACCGCGTCCGCTCCCTGCTCGGTGAGGTGTCCCATCCCGAATTCCTGGATTTTCAGGTCACGCACCGCTCCCGGCCAGAACTGGCTCTCCTGGGCGAAGAGATTCTTGAGCAGTTGGGCGGGCAGGTTGTAGGTCTGCGCGGCGGCGATGATTTGGGAGTCGAACTGGTTTTGCCAGGCGTCCACTTCCCCGCGGGCGACCTCCAAACCGCAAGCGCTGGCCCAGCCGTTGGGGAGCAGGCCCCCATCGGGGCAGGAGGAGGCATCCGCCAGTCCGTAGGCAATCAGCCGTCCGGCCAGGTAAACGTAAGGTTCCCGCGAGACGAGGGCGTCCGGGGTATCGGGGTTCGCCAGCCAGGGGAGCGGCTCCCCCAACGCGGGGAAGGATTCCCAGGCCTGGGCGCAACTGGAAGGCGGTTCGCCCCCGTTCCAGCGGTCGCTGAGCACGTCCACGTACCAGCCGGGAGCGCTGCCATCCGCCGGGATGCCGGTATCCACCACCCGCACGAGAGCATCGTACTTGCGGCTGGAATCCCCGTAACTGGAATCGGCCCAGAAGACGACCTCCACCCCGCGGGTGTCGGTGGCCTGCAAGGGGATTTCGCAGCGGTCTCCGGGGCAGGAAAAAGGTTCGCCGTCCAGCGTGCCGTTGATGGCGGTGATGTACTCGTTGGGGAGCGGTTCTTTGGCAGTCAGCACCAGGGTGGGGATGCGGGCGCAGACGTTGGCCCGCAGGGTATCTTCGCAGCCGCTCAGGGCGAGCCACACTTCCGGCTCCGGCAAATTGATGAGCACGGTGCGCTCCTGAGGCGTGGCGGCAATCTGGTGCAGGTAAAGCCCTCCGCAAGCGGCGGTATCCCCCTCCTCGGCCCCCGCGCAGGGCTGCGTGTCCTTCCACTGCTGGTAAAGCGTCTGCCCGCAGTAGGTCTGGATTTCGTTGGGAGTCGGCCAGCCTTCGTGGTCGGTGTAGATGCGGCACACCAGGCGGTTATCCGACCAGCGGCTCAGCCACCATTCGTATTGGGTGAAGGCGGTGACGATTTCCGTCTGCCGGTTGTAGGGTTCGTCGGCGGCCTGATAGGTGACGCGCTGCCAGAAGAGCAGACTGCCGACCAGCAGCGCTCCGGCGAGCAGGAGGAAGCCAACGCGGGCAAGACGAGACATGGGGATTTATTGTACCATCCCTGGAACTTCCCTCCCTTTATGTGGGCCAGACGCCCCCGGCGCGGACGATGCCTTTGGGAGGCACATCGCTTTTGACGGTGGCCCCGTTCCCGATGCGTGCCCCGGCCCCCACGGTCACGCCCAGGTTGATGGTAGCGCGCATCCCCACCAATGCCCCCTCCCCGATAGTGACCTCGCCCGCCACGGTCGCCCCCGGCGAAAGGTTGACGTAAGCCCCCACCCGGCAATCGTGCGAGACAATCGCTCCGGTGTTGACCAGCGTCCCGTAGCCGATGTGCGCCTCGCTCCCCACGTAAGCCAGCGGCATGACCTGGACGCCCGCTTCCAGCCGCGCTCCCGGTTCGATGACCGCCGCGGGATGCACCACCGGCGGGCAGACGAAGCCGGCCTCGGCCAGTTTGTGGAAGACACGGACCCGCACCTGGACGTTTCCGATGCCGCCTACGGCGTTGACTGCCATCCGCACGCCCCGCGCGCGGAGGTCGGCCAGGGCTTCCCCGCCGCCCAACACGGGCAGCCCCATGACCTCCGTCCCAGCGGGCAGGCCGTCGTCCACGAAACCCAGGATGCGGTAGTGCCCC
>DRKV01000084.1 GCA_011051635.1 Chloroflexota bacterium
ACATCGGCCTCCAGCAATGCCAGGCGCACCTCGCGCATGGCGGCGTCCACGTCGCGCTCGGAGAGTTTGCCGCGGCGGCGCAAATTGGTGAAGACGGTATCCAGGCGTTGGGTCAGGTTCTCAAACACGTGCTGCGCTTTCCTTTTAGAACATTTTTACCGGAATTGAGATAATACCACAAATAGCACAAGAAAGCCTGGCTTGCGCCAGGCAATCTACAGCCCCAAATTTTAGCCGCAAGCAGGGAAATGGTCAAGGTTTGACAAGCATCGGACGAACAGGTATGATGCAAGTGTCTCAGGTTGGCCGGGCGGTCGCGGCGCGGTCTGTGCCGCGTCGAGGAAAGTCCGCACTCCACAGGGCACGACGCCGGGGAAATCCCGGGAGGGGGTAACCTCTCGGACAGGGCCACAGAAACAGACTGCCGGGGGCAGGGACTGGGGAACAGGGAACAGGAACTAGGGAACAGGGACTAGGGAACAGGGAACAGGTTTCCCTCTCCCCTCCTCTCTAACCCAATCCCTAATCCCTAATCCCTGGTAATGGTGAAAAGGTGGTGTAAGAGACCACCGGCGCGGGTGGTAACATCCGCGGCCAGGCAACCCCCGTCGGGAGCAAGGCCAAGCAGGAACGAAGCCCTTCGGGGCGGGAGGCGGCCCGTCTCCCTTGAGTTCCGGGTAGGCTGCCCAGAGAGATGACCGCCCAGGGGAGTTTCCTCCCTGGACAGAATGCGGCTTACAGGCCGACCTGAGACTCCTCTCGGAAATTTTCCCGGCTTGAGAGGGGGATACCCATGTTTTGGGAGAAGCGGCCAATCCACGTTTTCACTGATGCAAAAGCAGCCTCCCGGAGGCGGAGGGGATATTGCAACAGGTCGGGGCAGGTGGATACATTGTGTTCCTCAACGCAAGGCCGCAAAGGCGCAGAGTCGCCGAGAAAATGCCAGACACCGGGCTGAAAACAAAAAATCATGCGAGGGGGTTTACCCTTACAATTCCGAAATCCCGTTCGCGGCAAAAGGATGATACAGTTTCGCTATCAAAAAACAGTGGCTCCCGCTTGTTCCATCATCTATCACGGAAAGGATTTCTCTGCATGGACGCCATCTTGTCCCAAATTCGCCAATACATCGCCGAAAACATTCTCTTCGAGGACGCTTATCCCTACCCTGACGAAACCTCCTTCCTTGATGAAGGCATCGTGGATTCCATGAACGTCCTCGAACTGGTCTCCTTCGTCGAAGAGCATTTCGGCATCCCCGTAGCCGACGAGGACATCACGCCGGAAAATTTCGACTCGGTAGCCAGAATGGCCGCCTACGTCCAGGCGCATCTCGTCCCCGTGCATTAGCCGCAGGCAACTCGTGAACCGTCTGCTGCACGACTTCCTGGAGGCCCATGCCGACCGCCAGCCGGATAAAACCGCGCTGGTGTGCGGCGCGTCCCGGCTAACCTACGCCCAGGTAGAAGCCCAGGCCAACCGGCTGGCGCACGCCCTGCGGGAGAACGGTCTGCAACGCGGCGACCGTGTCGTGCTCTATCTGCCCAACAGCGTGGAACTGGCGGCGGGCATTTTTGGGGTGCTGAAAGCCGGCGGGGTCTTCGTGGTGGTCAACCACACCACCAAAGCGGGCAAACTGGCCTACATCCTGCGGGATTGCGGGGCGCAGGCCCTCATCACGGGGGGAAGGCAGAGCCGCGAAGCGGAGGAATCCCTGCGGGTGAACGCGGGAACGGCACTCCCCCAAACGCTGGTACTGACTTCCGGGAAAACGCCAGCCGCCCCAAAGGGAGTCCGCACCCTGCGCTGGGAGGCCATCCAGCAGGAATATCCGGCAACGCGCCCCCCTCACGTCAACATTGACCTGGATTTGGCCTGCCTGGTGTACACCTCCGGCTCCACCGGCGACCCCAAAGGGGTGATGGAAGGGCACGATAACGCGGTCTTTGCGGCGCAATCCATCATCGAGTACCTGGGCAATCGCCCCGAGGACATCGTTTTCAACGCCCTGCCGCTTTCCTTCGATTACGGGCTGTACCAGTGGCTGATGGTGACGATTTTCGGCGGGACGCTGGTGCTGGAACGCAGTTTCGCCTTCCCCGCCGCGGCGCTGAAGAAGATGGCCGCCGAGCGGGTGACCGGTTTCCCCGGCGTGCCGACCATCTTCGCCGTCCTGCTGGAGATGGATTTGTCGCCCTACGACCTTTCGCGCCTGCGCTACATCACCAACACCGCCGCGGCCCTGCCGCCCAGCCACATCACCGCCCTGCGGAAGAAGTTCCCGCAAGCCGCGCTATTTTCCATGTACGGCCTGACGGAGACCAAGCGCACCCTTTACCTGCCGCCCGACCAACTGGACGTGCGCCCCGCCTCGGTGGGCATCCCCATTCCCGGCACGGAGGCCTGGCTGGAGGACGAACAGGGCAACCGTCTGCCCCCCGGCTCCACGGGCGAACTTGTGGTACGCGGCCGCCACGTGATGCGCGGCTACTGGAACAAGCCCGAAGCCACCGCCCGCCGCTACCGCCCCGGCCCGACCCCCGGAGAGCGCCTGTGCTACACCGACGACCTGTTCCGGCAGGACGAGGAGGGTTACTTCTACTTTCTTTCCCGCATGGACGACATCATCAAGAGCCGCGGCGAGAAGGTACCGCCCAAGGAAGTCGAAACCGTGCTCTACGCTCTGCCCGGCGTGCGCGAAGCCCTGGTGGTGGGCGTCCCCGACCCGCTGCTGGGGGAGGCCATCAAGGCGTACATCGCCAGCGACGACCCCAACCTGACCGAGACCGAGGTGCTGCGCCACTGCCGCGCCCACCTGGAAGATTTCATGGTCCCCCAAAGCGTGGAATTCCGCGATGCCCTGCCGCGCACTTCGTCCGGGAAGTTGACGCGGAAAGGGTTGTAGGCGTGGCACGTATCACGTATCACGTGTCATGTACCACGTGGCACTTGACACCTGACACGTGACACTTGGCACTTGACACCTGACACTTCCCCCATGTGCGGAATCACCGGAATCCTCAACCTCGCTCCCGCCGCTCCGCCCGATGAAGGCGTTTTACGGCAAATGCTCGCCATGCTGCGCCACCGCGGGCCGGACGAATTCGGCTTGTACCTGGATGCACACGCCGGGCTGGGCAGCGCGCGGCTGAGCATCATTGACTTGAGCGGCGGGCAGCAGCCCATCGGCAACGAGGACGAGAGCCAGTGGATTGTCTTCAACGGCGAGATTTTCAATTACATCGAACTGCGCCCCGAACTGGAGCGCCGCGGTCACCGCTTCCGCACCCACAGCGATACCGAAGTCATCCTCCACCTGTACGAAGAATACGGCCCGGACTGCCTGCACCGCCTCAACGGGCAGTTCGCCATCGCCATCTGGGATAACCGCAAGCGGGAACTCTTCCTGGCCCGCGACCGGGTGGGCATCCGCCCGCTGTTTTACGCCGAGCGGGAGGGCCGCCTGCTGTTCGGCTCCGAAGTCAAATCCATGCTGGCGCACCCCGCCCTGGAGGCCCGCCTGCGCCCCGAGACCCTGGCGCAGGTCTTCACCTACTGGAGCGTCCAGCCGCCCGACACGGTTTTCAAAGGCGTTTTCACCCTGCCGCCCGGCGCGTATCTCCTGGCGCGGGAGGGGCGCATCCGCATCGAACGCTATTGGGAACCGGATTACACCCCCGAAACGCCGCGCCGCAGGCCGCAGGAGTACATCGAGGAACTGGAATCCCTGCTGGTGGATGCCGCCGTCATCCGTCTGCGCGCCGACGTGCCCGTGGGGGCGTATCTGAGCGGCGGGCTGGATTCTTCCCTGACCACGGCGATTATCCGCAAACACACCGGCAACCGCCTGGAAACCTTCTCGATTGCCTTCGACGACCCCGAATTCGACGAGAGCGCCTTCCAGGGGCGCATGGCCGCTCAACTGGGAACCGAGCACCACGTCACCCGCGCCGCCCACGCCGACATCGGGCGCGTCTTCCCTGAGGTCATCTGGCACGCCGAAACCCCCATCCTGCGCACCAGCCCGGCCCCCATGTACCTGCTCTCCGCTCTGGTACAGCGGCACAGTCTGAAGGTAGTGCTCACCGGCGAGGGGGCGGATGAAGTCTTCGGCGGCTACAACATCTTTCGCGAGGCCCTCGTGCGCCGCTTCTGGGCCAGGAACCCCGCCTCCGAACTGCGCCCTCTCCTCCTGCGCCGCCTGTACCCCAACATCGCCCGCCTGCAGGATAACAGCGAAGCCTACCTGCGGGCTTTTTTCCGCAAGGGATTGACGGAGACGGATTCCCCCTGGTATTCGCACCGCATCCGCTGGGGGAACGCCCCCCGTTTGCTGCGCTTCCTGGCCCGGACTCCCCCGCGGGGGGCTGCCGACCCCGAAAAAGTGGTGCCCCTCCCGAAGGGATTCCGCCAATGGCCCCCCCTGGGGCAGGCGCAATACCTGGAGGTCGCCACCTTCCTCTCGCCTTACCTGCTCTCTTCCCAGGGAGACCGCCCCGGCATGGCGCACTCCATCGAAGGGCGCTTCCCTTTCCTGGATTACCGCATCGTGGAATTCGGCAACCGCCTGCCGCCGGATTTGAAAGTCTACGGCCTGATAGAAAAATGGATTTTGAAGCAGGTGGGACGCCGTTACCTGCCTCCGGAAATCTGGCAGCGCCCCAAGCGCCCCTACCGCGCCCCCATCCAGGCCAGTTTTTGCGGCGCGGCCACCCCCGAATACCTGCCCTCCCTGCTCTCGGAGGCCGCCCTGCGCGAGACGGGGCTATTCAAACCCCGCGCCGTGGCGCACCTGTGGGAGAAGGCCAACCGGCAAACCCGCCTGGGCGAAGTGGAAGAAATGGCCCTGGTCGGCATCATCTCCGCCCAATTGACTTATCACCATTTCGTCAAGGATTTCTCCCGCCGCCTCAGCGACCTGCGCCCCGCCGACCGCGTCAAAGTAGTGCGCGTTCGATGACGTGTCACGTATCACGTGCGACGTGCGGCGTGCGGGGTGCGCGGTGCGACGTGCGCTCCCCTACCCCCGCAACTCCCTAACCCGCAACCCCTAACCCGCAACCCATGAACCCCGAAACCGAACTCACTCGTATCACCGACTTCATCCGCACCAGCATCCACAAGACCTTGAAACGCAAAGGCGCGGTGGTGGGCATCAGCGGCGGGATTGACTCCTCCGTCGTGCTGGCTCTGTGCGTGCGCGCCCTCGGCCCGCA
>DRKV01000085.1 GCA_011051635.1 Chloroflexota bacterium
AACCCGCAACTCCTATCCCCGCAACCAATCTCCCGACTACCTGACCACCCGACCACCCGACTACCTGACTACCTGACTACCCGACTACCCGACTACCCGACTACCCGACCACCCGACCACCCGACTACCCGACTACCTGACCACCCGACTACCTGACCACCCGACTACCTGACCACCCGACCACCCAACTACCTCCCCCATGCTCCCCGACCTGGAACTCGACGACATTGTGCGCCTGCGCAAGCCTCATCCCTGCGGCGGCTACGAGTGGAAAGTCGTCCGCCTGGGCGCGGAAATCGGCCTGGAATGTCTGACCTGCGGACGCCGGGTGCTCCTCTCGCGGCGCAAACTGGCGCAGCGCGCCAAATCCATCCGCAAAGCGGAAGCGCCGCTCTCCGATGAACTCTCCTGACTCCCTCCACATCTTGTTTCTGTTTTCCGACACCGGCGGGGGACATCGCAGCGCGGCGGAAGCCATCATCGAAGCCCTGCACCTGGAATTCGGTGATGCGCTTTCCACCGAGATGGTGGACATCTTCAAGGATTACGCCCCCCGTCCTCTCAACGTCATGCCCGACCTGTACCCCGTCATGGTACGCATTCCGCAGTTGTGGGGGTTGGGATACCGCCTGAGCAACGGGCCGCGGCGGGTGAGCATCCTGAACCACAGCACCTGGCCGTATGTGCGCCGCGCCCTGCGCGCCCTGGTACACCATCATCCCAGTGATTTGATTGTCTCGGTACACCCTCTGGCTAACGCCCCCATGCTGCGCGCCCTGGGAGTACAGCGCCCGCCCTTCATCACCGTCGTGACCGACCTGGTGACCACCCACGCCTTCTGGTATCAGGGGAACATGGATTTGTGTATCGTCCCCACGGAGGCAGCGCGGAGACGCGCCTTCAGAGCCGGCCTTCTCCCGGAGCAGGTGCGCCTGGTGGGGCTGCCCGTCGCCGACCGCTTCTGCCGCCCCCTCGGAGATTCGCGGAACCTGCGCCGGGAACTGGGCTGGCCGGAAAAGCGTTTCACCGTGGTACTGGTCGGCGGCGGCGAAGGCATGGGGCCGCTGGAAGAAACCGCCCTGGCCGTAGCCGAAGCCCGCCTGCCGCTCACCCTGGTAGTCGTCACCGGGCGCAACCGGAAACTCCGCCAGCGCCTGGAGGCTCGCCGCTGGCCTCTCCCCGTCTTCGTGTACGGCTTCGTGCGCGAGATGCCCGCCTTCATGCAGGCCGCCGATGTCCTGGTCACGAAAGCCGGGCCGGGGACCATCAGCGAGGCCCTCAACGCCCACCTGCCGATGATTTTGTACAGCCGCCTGCCCGGACAGGAGGACGGAAACGTCCCTTACGTGACCGAAAACGGAGCGGGCATCTGGGCGCCCACGCCGGAGCGAATCGTCGCTGCCCTGCGCTACTGGCAGACCAATCGCGCCGCCTACGCTCAGGCGCAGGCCGCCTGCAGACGGATGGCCCGCCCCCAGGCCGCCCGCCAAATCGCCCGCCTCATCGCCGCCGCGGTGGGGATTGGGACCGTGGACGGTGGACGATAGACGACGGACGACAGACGATGGACGGTAGACCTATGAACAAGTTACGCATTCTTTCCCTTCTCGCTCTGCTGCTCAGCGGGTGTACGCTACTCTCCCCCGCTCCGCCGACCGCGGAACCGACCCTCAACGCCACCCAGGTGTACCAGACCGTGCAGGCCAAATTGACCGAGGCCATCGCGCTGACCCAATCCCGGCTGCCGACGGCGACCCCCGCGCCGAGCGATACGCCCGTTCCACCCCCTCCGCAGGCCACGGATACCCCATCCGCCCTGCCCGCGGCAACGGACACCCCCTCCGCGCCCACCGCTACCCCCACCGCACCCTGCGACCAAGCCGCCCCCGGCACCCCGATTGACGTCACCATCCCCGACGATACCGAAATGTACCCCGGTCAGGTCTTCGTCAAGACCTGGCGGCTGGTCAACGCCGGAACCTGCCCCTGGACAACCGACTACAAGGCGGTGTGGTTCTCCGGCGAGCAGATGGGCGCGCCCGCCGAAGTCGCCCTGCCCTCCGGCGTCGCCCCCGGCGAGAGCGTGGACATCAGCGTGGAGATGACCGCGCCCCAGGAACCCGGCACGTATCAGAGCAACTGGAAGTTGCGCAACGCGGGCGGCGTCATCTTCGGGATTGGCCCCGGCGAAGGGCTTCCTTTTTACGTCCGCATCAAAGTCGTCCTCATCAATACCCCCACGCCGACGGCAACCCCCACCGTCACCCTGCTCCCCACCAAGACCCCCCAGGCCACCCCCTCGGCGCACGTCTCCGGGCCGGTCACCCTGCTGATTAGCGACACCCTCGACCTGGATACCAACCTGGTCAACAGCGCCGCGGGGATGGACCTCCTCTACACTTCCGGCGCGGACGATACGCCGCAACTCCAGCCCCAGGGCGGCGCGCAAATGGCCGTCTTCGGCGATACCAAGCCGGAACTCGCCGATTGTCAGGCGGCGGCGTTGAGCAGCGACCCCGTGGCCGTGGACAGCATCGCTTTGGGAACGTACCTGTGCTACCGCACCGATGAAGGCCGCTTCGGCTGGATGCGAGTCACCGGCTACCTCACCGACACCCAAGCGCTCAATTTGAGCATCTTCACTTGGGAGGCGCAGTAGCCGCCCTGCTGCCCGACCTGACAGCCCGACAAAACGCGCCGCTGCGTTTTCATCACACGGAGACGCGGAGAACACAGGGTATTTTGATAAAACGCCGTGTTCCCTGTGTCCCTGTGTGAGCAGGTGGTCGCCAGGCCAAACAGTCACCCAACGGCCAGCCCCGCAGACCTGACGGGTTTTGGAAACCCGTCAGGTCTTTTCATTTCCAATTGCCCCCGTACCAGCCCAGATACTCCTCCACGTGCGCCTGCCAGTAGGCTTCCTCGTGGTAGCCGCTGTACAGGTGCCACTCGTGCGGGATGTCGTGCTCTACCAGGCGCGCTTCCAGCCAGTCGTTGGAGTCGCGCAGGTA